>VGIQ01000046.1 GCA_016867835.1 Calditrichota bacterium
GACTCTACGCGACCCAAAACTCGTCGCCCCGGCTCGAGTGGGTCACCGTTGCTTCGAACGTCGCACAAGACGTCGGCGGTGCCGTTTATGCTGCCAACAACTCGACGATCGAAGTCCACAACAGCATTCTCTATTTCAACAGCCCGGCAGCGGTGCAGAACAATCCGCCCGTTGATGTCAACTACACCGACATTGAGGGTGGTCACGGTGGCGATGGCAACTTCGCCGAGGACCCCAGATTCGCCGATCGCAACAATGGCGACTACCGGTTGAGCGATCAGAGTCCCTGCATCGATCGCGGCGATCCCGATTCACCTGAAGATATCGACGAGAGCCGCACCGATTTGGGCGCTTTCGGCTACATACACATCCCTATCTTGCGAGTCGGCCCCGAGCAGGTTGCGTTTGGAGATGTTACGTTGGGACACTTCGCCGAGAGTGGACTTCAGATTGCCAACATTGGTCAGGCCGCTTTGCGCATTTCAGAAATAGCCCTGGTGCCCGACGACGGGCCTTTCATTATCCTCGCCGGTGACGAGCCAGCCGAACTTTTTATCGGCGATGCCGTCGATGTCCAGATTCGCTTCGAACCTACGGAAGTCGGCGATTTTGAAGCCGCCCTTCGCATAACCAGTAACGACCCCAACAACGGTGTCCTGGATGTGCCGGTGCTTGGCACCGGTTTTCCGCGTCTGCCTCGATTGGAGGTTGTGCCGCTATTGGGAGACTTCGGCGAGGTCCCGCTCAGGCAGGAGGCTTCGATCCCTTTAAACCTGTTCAATCTCGGCGAGGCGGACCTTAATGTAACCCGAATCGCCATCACCGGAGACACTACCGGCTGGTTTCGTACCAACTTCAACGGCGCCTTTGCAGTTGGTGAAGGCGATTCGTCAGTAATTGAGGCGGTCTTTCAGCCGCTTGGATTCGGGGAGCATCACGCTATTCTGGTGATCGAAAGCAACGATCCCGATTCTGCGACTTTCAGCATATCCTTAACCGCCATCGGAAGTCGTCCGCCGGCCCATTTCCAGTTCACCGACAACACCGGCGTCAATCACTCGCTCCTGGTTCTCACCGCTGCAGTTGATGGAGAAGACCTCACCTTCGGTAGCGAGGTTGCCGTTTTTACTCCGGAAGGCCTATGTTGTGGTGCTGAACTCTACCTCGGCGAGCGGATCGGCCTCGCTGCCTGGGGCGATAACGACCAGACGGAAGCAATCGACGGCTTCCGCGAAGACGAAGGCTTTCACTTCAAGTTCTATGACATCGCAGCCAATGAGGAACTTGATGCCGAAGCCGAATTTGTCCAGGGCGATCAAGACTATCAGGACAACGGCATATCAGTTCTCAATCTTGCCGCGTCGCAGCAGGGTGGAGGTGAGGAACCGGAAGGGCATTGGATCGGCTTGAATGCTAATTGGAATCTCATGTCAAGCCCGGCAATGCCTGAGAACCGCGATGTTCGTGCAATCTTCCAGCCTCTTGTAGAGCGCGGATCCATTATCATTGTCAAGGACCATACCGGTCGCTTCTATGCCGTCTTGCAGAACTTCAGCAATATGCTGCCATGGGACTATCGTTACGGCTATCAAGTCAAAATGGTGCGCAACGACTCACTCTTCATCAGAGGCGGATTGGCCGACCCGGTGACGGTTATCCCGCTGCGTCTTGGCTGGAGTTACACAGCCTATTTTCCGGACCGTGAACTCGACGCCCGCACCGCCTTCGCCAACATAAGGAACGTCCTCAACATCGCCAAGGATGGCGGGGGGCGCTTTTATGTCCCCCGTATCAACTTCAGCAACATGCACCCCCTGCGCCGGGGGCTTGGCTACCAGGTGAAACTCGACGAAGCAGTGGACTTCGTATGGAACATTCCCGAGGGAGCACCGCGTCAAGCCAGTCCAGTCGGTCGATCGTCGAGTCTTATGAACGTGCACTTTGCCGATATTGCTCCAACCGGTCAGAATATGAGTGTCATCCTGCGTTGGGGCAAAGTTGCCTCAGGTGAAAATAGACTTCACAGTCCACTGGAAATTGGCGCCTATACCTCTTCAGGAAATCTGGTGGGCAGCACTCGCCTTGAAGAAGAAAGCCCTTGGGGACTGGCTGTATGGGGCGACGACGTATCAACCGATCCCGTCGATGGCGCGCTGGAAGGCGAGGCAATCACCTTCAGAATTTGGGATGGACATAGCGAACAAGTTGCCATTGCCCACTGGACGACTGGTGATAGCCGCTACCGGACCGATGGCTTTGCGGTCGTGGAGTTGACACCATCACCAGCCCTTCCGGTACAGGTATGGCTCCACCCACCACAACCCAATCCTTTCAACAGCACTCTCCGCATCGCGTTCGACCTGCCCGTTGATGTTGATGCGCAACTTACGCTTTATGACCTAACGGGCCGGGAGGCCGCTTCGCTTCTTTCCGGACCCCTCGATGCCGGACAGTATGTAGTAGGCTTTGAAGCCGGTACGTTGCCAGCCGGTCTCTATATGCTCAGGTTGACGGCTGGCGCTACTGTCCGATCGGCTAAAGTCGTTCTTGTAAAGTAACCCGATCCATCCTGTCTTGAACAGCAACTTTGTGAGGCGATTCCGGGTGACCCTATGACTACTTCTCTCAGTCCATGCCGGTTGGCGTTGTTGCTAACTGCGCTGACACTTCCAATCGGTGCGATTGCCGTTGAATCGGTGTCGCCAGTTCGACTTGAGGTTCTCGAACGAGTCGGTGCCATCGACCTTGCTGTCCAACTCGATGGCTTGCAAGTCGAGCAGGTTGTGCAGGACGGATCGACCTTTGACCTTGCGACGATTGAAGGCGAGCCGACCATTGGCATCCCGGGTTACCCCGACTTGCCCGTAGTCTCCCGCACCTTGCTTGTTCCGCCAGACGCAGGCTTGAGACTGATTATCGAAGAGGTTGGGTCGTCGGTGCGAGCCTTTAGTCCGGTGATTGCTCCGCGTGAACTCCCGGGCGGCGGGTTCGAGACTATTCCTGCGGCTCTCGACTATCGGCAGATAGACGGCTACTGGCCGCCGGAACCGGTGGAACTATCCGAACCTGCTATCTTGCGCGGTCATCGTCTCGTTTCGCTGCGCTTCTACCCGCTGCAAGTGAATCCCCGCACCGGTGAGACCCGCATTAATGACCGAATCCGTATCTCAGTCCGCTTTGATGGTGAGCCGGTTAACCCGGTCATAGATCCTCGCCCCAAACCTTCCCGGTCCGTTCAGCAGATGCTTGATGGCATTGTCCTAAATCCACCGCCGCCTCGACGCGACGATTACCTCGGCGGCTCTTACCTCTATGTCATCCCCCAGGTGAATGGAATCGATGCCGAAATAGCTCCGCTCCTCGAGTGGCGCCGCCGTCAAGGGCATCGAGTTGCCGTCGCAGCGGTGCAAAACAACACTGCGATGAACGTAGTGATGACCGCAATCCGGGATGCCTATCAAAGCGACGATCCAGTCGAATTCGTCTGCCTGGTTGGTGAGGCGACCGCCGGTTCCGCACTCATCGTCCCGGCTTCGAACCAGACCGGCGACTATCTCTACACCCTTCAAGAAGGTAACGATCCGCTTCCCGACATCTCTATCGGACGACTCTCGGCGACGACCCTGGCTCAACTCCGCACCATAGTTGGGAAGATCATCCCCTACGAGAGCAATCCCAATATGCAGGATACCGACTGGTATCGGCAGGGCGCAGTCGTCGCAGGGCATATCAATAACGGGTTGAGCGAGGTCTTGAGCGCAAAGTATGTGCGCAAGGAAATGCTCGGGCAGGGTTTCACGACTGTCCGGGCCTGGCTTTGGCCGGTGGATGGTGAAATTGGACAGAATCAGCCCTTTGTCTCCAACGCCTTCGAGTGGGGTGTCTCCTGCTTCTTCTATCGCGCCTTCAACCGGATGAACGAACTCCCGATGAATGTGATCTATGACCTGCGCAATCGCGCCGGGAAGTATCCGGCGGTGATTGTCATCTCATGCAACACCGGGACGTTCGTCGCAGCGGAGAGTTACACCGAGGCCTTTCTTCGCGCCCAAGGCGGCGGCATCGGGGCGGTCGGGACTGCTACCGGCGCTACCAATGTTCGTTTCAATAACCTCGTCGCAGCCGGAACTTGGAAGGGGATCTACCTCAATCAACTCTGGTGCATGGGATGGGGCCTGAACTATGGCAAGTTCGAGATTTGGCGCACTTATGCCGGGCTGGATCAGGAATACCTGAACTTCATGGACTGGAACAACCTGATGGGCGATCCCGGCACGACAATCTGGTCGGCGGTGCCGCGAGTCGTCGATGTGGTGCATCCTAACACTTTTGCACTTGGAGGAAGCAGTTTCTCCGTCCGGGTGACCGATCGGGTCAGCGGTCGCCCCGAACCAGACGCCCAGGTAGCCCTCTACAAAGATCAGCAAGCGCTATTCCAGCAGGTGCAAAGTACCGACGCCGATGGTCGAGCCTGGTTCCACATTCCCTCCGGCTCGCTCTCGGCCGGGAGCTTGCTGCTAACGGTCACGAAGCACAACGTAAAGCCACTCCTCGCATCGATTGAAGTATCCGCGCAGAATGTCTATGTTGGGGTCGTCAGCCACACGCTTGACGACGACGCCGAGGGTGCCAGCAATGGCGATGACGATGGCGTTCCCAATCCCGGAGAAACGCTCGAACTAACCTTGCAACTGCGCAACTTCGGCAATCAACAGCCCAACGGCGAGGCGATCCTTACGGCTCGTTCGCTTACACCTTGGGCTGAAGTTCGCGGCGATCCGGTGCGCATCGAACAACTCCCGGCGGGAGGGCAGTCCGTCGAAACGACTATTATCCTGGCACTTGCTCCCTCGATTCCCGATGGGGAGGAGGTTCGAATCGCGGTTACGACCGCGGTCGGTGAGACTCAGTGGTCTTCGATGTTGCAACTCGAAGCCGTCGGCCCCCGGCTAACTGTTCATGACTTGCGCTTCGAAGGCGATCGCTTCCTGCCGGGTGAGATAAAGACCCTCGATTTGCGGTTGCGCAACGACGGCCGCCGTCCAACGGAGCCTATCCACGCCCGGTTGCTGAGCGACAGCAACGAGATCATGGTGCTTGACTCCGAGGGTTATTACCAGCCCTTCATAACCCGGCAGCCTCATGGCCTCTTCGACAGCATCTTTCGGCTGCGCGCTCATCCGATGACTCCGCCCGGCAGCGTTGCGAACCTGCGACTCTTGCTGTCCGCCGACAATGGTTTTCGTGACACGCTGCAAACTACGGTGACACTGGGCCAGCCCGGCGACACCGACCCGATCGGTCCCGATTCGTATGGGTATCTCTGCTTCGATTCCGGCGACCAAGGCTGGGATCAGACGCCGACATTTAGTTGGATTGAGATCAATCCCAACATCCAGAACCGCAATTTCAACGGCTCGGTCCTGAACCTCTCTGACGTAGGGGATAACGACGACAAGAGCGTTCTGGTCAATCTCCCCTTCCAATTCACCTATTACGGCCGCCAGTACGATCGCATTACGGTCTGCACCAACGGCTGGGCAGCCTTCGGTGACGAGCGCGAGTTCCAGGACTTTCGCAATCAACACATCGGCCAGGCGCTTGGACCTCGCGCGATGCTGCCAGTGTGGTGGGATAACCTGATCACCGTTCAGGGTGCAGCTATCTGCACCTACAACGATGCCAACGGCGGCCGGTTCATCATCGAATGGTCGGGGATGCGACGGCTTCTTGACGGTGGCGGGGCCGGCGCGCGCGAGACTTTTGAGATCATACTTTTTAATCCCGCTCGTCATCCGACCGAAACCGGCGACGGCATCATCCTCTACCAGTATCTCGAAGCCACCAACGAGAACGCTCGAGCGCACAACGACATCCCCTTCTGCACCATAGGCATTCAGAATCCCGATGGCGGCTACGGACTCGAATACACCTATTGGAACACCTACCCCCGTGGGGCTCGTCCTATCGCCAGCCGGATGGCTTTAAAGTTCACCACCTCCCGTGCCTATCGTATGGGCGTCGTAACCGGTCTTATCACCGATGCCGAGTCGGGCGAACCGGTGCCGGGCGCCGAGATCGTCTCCAGCGGCAACTATCTTGGCCGTTCCAGTGAGGATGGACGCTACTTCATCGACGACATCCAGGTCGGCAACAACTACTCGCTGCGCGCACGGGCAACCGGGTGGAGCGATTCGCTGATTACCGGCATCGAAGTTACCGAAGGCGACACCGTCGAGGTTGACTTCCAACTCCTCCACCCAACGTTTGACATCCGCCCGAATGAAGTCGGCATTACCTTGCACTCCGGTGAAGCCCGGCAGGTCAACCTCACCCTTGAAAATAACGGCAACGGCAGCCTCGTCTGGAACGTCGAACGGCGTCTCCCCGGCAACGCCGGGCTCGAAACTTGGGATCCACGGTTGTCACTTAACGTAGGCATCGCTCTAAGAGATGACCGCATCGAAGGCGTCGCCTTTGTCAACGACTCCTTTTTCGTCTGCGGTGCAGCCGGAAACAACCCCAATACGATATATGTCCTGGATCGAGACGGGCGGCTGGAGAGACAATTTGAGCAGCACGGCAACTCGACCTATGGCTACAAGGATCTCGCCTGGGACGGCGAACTGATCTGGGGCTCGGGTGAGCGGCGAGTCTTCGGATTCACCACCGAGGGGGAATTGGTGCGCGCCTTCGACGGCCCGACCAATCCGATTACCGCACTGGTTTGGGATGCAGAGCATCAGTTGCTCTGGGTTGCCGGAATCACCAGCAATATCTTCGGAGTCGATAGAGACGGGAACCTGGTTCGATCCATTGCACGCGGCGATTTACGAATCTTTGGCTTGGCGCACTGGCCGGAAGACCCGGCGCGCCGCCCCATCTATGTCTTCTGCCGCGAAATCAACACCGATCGTCAAACCGTTTACAGGGTCGATGCAGACGAGCGGCGCATGGAATTCCTCACCTATCTCGATACCCCCCAGGGCGGCACCACCGCCGGCGCCGAAATCTCCAACACCTGGGACATCTACAACTGGACTTTTGTCGCAATTTGCAACAACATCCCCGGCCAAGGCGGTGATCGTATCGACATCTATCAACTGGCTCAGCGGCGCGACTGGATGCAAATTGCACCGACCTCCGGCTCCCTTGATGCCGGCGCAAACACGGCACTAACGCTGACGTTGAACGCAGATGGACTTCCGGAAGTCCTTTTTGAAGGAGAACTCCACTTCAAACACAATGCGTCCGGAGGACGAACCGTCGTTCCCGTCGATTTGACCGTCCGTGCCGGTGGTGACTTCGACGCCCGCAATCTGCAACTCTCGTCCGGTTGGAACCTCGTGTCGCTCAACGTGGCGCCGCCTGATGCTTCGATCGAGGTCATTACCCGTCCCCTTGTCGAAGCCGGGTCTTTGGTGCGCGTCAAGGACGGACGAGGCCGGTTTTACCTTCCGTCAGAAGGGTTCAATAACATTCCCGGTTGGGTGGTAACAGAGGGATATCAGTTTTATCTGTCGTCCCAAGCGGTCCTTTCTGTCAATGGTGAACCGATTGAACCCAACCGTCCGATCGATCTCGCCGAAGGATGGAATATGGTCGCCTACCTGCCAAGAGCCTCGGTGCCGGTCGAAATTGCCGTCAGTGACATTGCCGAACAACTGCTTTGTGTGAAAGACGGCCGGGGACGGTTCTATCTGCCGGAGTGGGATTACTCGAATATGGATCATTTGCGGGAGGGAGCCGGCTATCAGATGAAAGCCGCTGAAGCGACCCGCCTGGTCTATAACACCGCCGGACGCGCCCGACCCAATGTTCAGCCGGCTAGAGAGCCGCTCCACTTCGCCAAGCACAATGAGCAGGGCGAAGGAAGCATGTCCCTGCTTTTGCTGGCTGACGTTGCGACCGCCGGTCGGGAGGCTGGAGTTGTTAATGAAAATGGCGAGGTGGTTGCCGGAGGGGTTTTTGACTCGGATGGTCGGGCAGGACTTGCGATATTCGGCAACGATCCGTATGCGGATGATATTGAGGGACCGCGAGAAGGCGATCCTCTGCGCATCGTCCTATGGAATGGTGAGCAGGAAGTCGAACCCCTTTTCGAGATCTTATCCGGTCAGATGCTCTGGATCCGGGACGGCATAACCGTGCTTCATATCACCCAGATAGCAGCACAACCTGCTGCTTTCAGCCTGACGTCGCTCTTCCCCAATCCCTTCAATAGTTCGGTTCGCATCTCCTTTGGGCTCGATCAGGCTGGGCAGGTGGAACTAACCGCCTATGATCTCACCGGTCGGAGGATGGCATCCATCTTTGCTGGCAACTCCCCTGCTGGCAGCAGGTCGCTGGTCTGGGAAGCCGGCAATCTGCCCTCCGGCATCTACTTGATTTCGTTGACCAGCGGAAACCGACGTGTTGCGGCTAAGGTCGTCCTGGCCCGCTGATTCTAAGGCCAATGCTTGATAACACCATGGCACTGAGGATGAGAGCCGCTCCCGCGAGTGCGCCGCCGGACCACCGATCTCCCAACAAGAGAGTCGCAAAAAGTGCCGCAAAGACCGGCTCGAGGCTGAATACAAGCGCCGCATGACCAGCCGGAACGACCGGTTGCCAGCGCGTTTGCAGAAACGTAGCCAGGGCGGTTCCGAAAATCGCATTATAGAGCAATGCCTGGAACCCCTCCCGAGTGATGCGAAAGGGTTCCCCGTCGATTAACGCCCATATACCAGCCAGCAAAGCCACAACCGCGATCTGAACCGCCGTCTGCGCAAACGGATCGCTCGATTCCTTGCCTGACGCCCACTCCAGACTCACCATTTGCAGCGAAAACGCAGCCGCGCAACCGATTGTGAGCATGTCTCCCCGATTCAGCCCGCCTAATGACGGCGACGCCAACAATCCTACACCGGCAAGAGCAAGCGGCAAACCGATCCAAGTTGTCAAGTGACTTCGACTGGTGCGAAAGAGCGATGCTGCCATAGGAGTCAGAATAACCAACAGTCCCGTAAAGAAAGCACTCCGCGATGCTGTTGTCCATCTCAGGCCCTCTGTTTGGAGCGCGAATCCTAGGAATAGTATGACTCCGACCACCGCAAAGCGCGGCGAAACCATGTGTTCTCTGCTTTTCCTAATGTATAACATTAATAGCATGGGAGGCAGCGCCAGCCCAAACCGGAGCGCCAGGAATTGCATCGGATCGGTCGTCGCAAGCGCTTGCTTCGTAGCCGTAAAGGTGAGCCCCCAAAGCAGCGTCAGGAGTGCTAACATCAGGTTGGCGGTCAGCACACTCCAATCACCAACGCAATTATGGTTTAGTCAGGTCGATTTCCAACGAAAGCGAAGGCGGGACGACGATATCTCCAGTTCGGAATACCGTGTGTTGGCTTCGTTTGAGGGTAAGTCGATAGGAATCTGAAGGTAGGTTAGTAAAGACGAATACCCCGCCGCTTTGAGTTCTGGGACGCAGAGACCGGCCATAGGTTCCAACGATGGAAATGTCGATCTCCCACAGTGAAGCGCCACCGGGAAGTTTTGGAATGACAGTCAGGGAAGGATAGTCAACGGCCGCTGCAGCATCGATGATGCCAAAGCCATAGCCATAATCGGGCCGAGCGGC
The DNA here is from genome assembly GCA_016867835.1 of Calditrichota bacterium. Lineage (NCBI taxonomy): Bacteria > Pseudomonadati > Calditrichota > Calditrichota bacterium. Next base: position 9,617 of record VGIQ01000046.1, read on the forward strand.
TCGGTTGGCCGTCTCGCGAATCGCTTCGACGACCTTCGATGCCGGCCAATCGGGATGAGCTTCCCGCACCAGTGCGGCAACGCCGGCCACTATCGGCGTCGCGAGTGAGGTGCCGTTCCACCGGGAGTAGCGACCAAAAGTGAGGGGACTGACGCAGACTACGGCACGCCCCATAGCGGCGACATCGGGTTTGATACGGCCATCGGCAGTAGGACCGCGTGATGAAAACCGCGTCAACTGGCCGTTGGAATCGACCGCCGCCACTGCCAATATCCCTTCCGCGTCCGCCGGAGCCCCGATGGTGATTGCTCCCGGCCCGGCATTGGATGCGCTATTGCAGATCACAACGCCTAACTCGACCGCCCGTCGAGCCGCTCGCGAAACCGGCGAATGCTGCCCGTCGAGGTCGGCATCTCGATACCAATCGCGATAGTTGAGTGAACTTGAGACGACGTCCGCACCGATCCACTCAAGCCACTCCAGTCCAGCAATCCAGTCGTCCTCTTCAACGATAGTCTCGGATCCAGTGAACTCGGTCTTCGCAAGTGCAAAAGTCGCGTTGGGTGCAATACCGACTAACCGCCCCGGATCATAGCCCCCGACTACCGACAGGCAGGCTGTCCCATGCGATGCCTGACCTCGTGGATCGGTGCCTGGATCGTATGATGGATCGTCATCGCCGAATATGAAATCAAACTGCGCCAGGAGGTTTAGTCCAGCGAAGGCGCGGTGGTCGAGTTGGTATCCGGTGTCGAGGAATCCAACTACGACACCACGTCCCGACAACCCACGCCGGTGCGCTTCGATCGCCCCTGCCTGCTCGGCCTGCCTCCACGATAAGCCGTAGTGTCCTTCCGGGAAGTGTCTCCCGGTTTCTGGATTCTCAGTTTCGCTTCCTTCACTTTCCAAAGCCGACCGACCCGACGACTGAATCCTCCCCACCGTAGTAATCGATCGGACCGCCGGAAGCCTCCTTATTTGGGCGAGTGCTTTCTCATCCGCCGTAATGCTTACTGAACGGAGCCATCTTGACTGTTGTCGAATGACTCCCCCTGCAGAACGAATAGACTCTATCACCTCCTCGGAAAGCGGTAAGTCATGAGAGTCGAGGCTGCGGCCTTCGCGTGTGCGACGGGCGAGTGAGCGCTCAGGCCAATCCTTCCGAATACCCACGATTGCTCCACTCTCTTCCGGCTGAGAGTGAATTTCAACCCAGTATTCATCAACCGAATTGTGCTCTTTGGATATTGCGGTAGTAGGGAGCAGTAGGATCGCCGAAAGGAAAGAGGCAGCGGGCAACTGCAAAGCAGATTGGGATTTCCGTTTCAATATTCTAACGGGTGCGAACCGCGATCCTTAGGCCGCCGCCGGCAACGTCGTAGGCAATCTGGTCACCAGAGGGATCGAAGGCCGGATTGACTCCATACTCAGTGATCCGTTCCTCATGTTCACCTGTCAGGAGCCAAATCCCTGCCCATCGTCCTCCGGATTGCCGCACAAAGGCGACCTCTGTTCCCGAGGCATTCGGTGCCGGCTGTGCCGCCCAGATAGTGAGCGAATCGCGGACGATGCCGGGGAGTTGAGCCGACCAGAGTGTGCCTCGCATCTGGCCTGAAGTGAAGGAATTGATGATATAGAATAAATGCCCTCCCCGAGCAGACCACATCCACTCCATTGCCCCAGAAGTAGAAAGCGTCTCGATACCGGAAGGCGTAAGTCCTGCTAAGGTCAACAACTGCAGTATCCCGTTCAATTCCCGGCTCCCGAAGGCAATCACGTGGCTACGCGGTGAGGCTGCCGGCCGAATTCCATCATCCACAAGCAACTGCGGAGCGCCGTCATCCAATGGAATCAGGTAAATGCCTGCCGTTCCGGCTATTGGTCGATCCAGCCGCGCCACGAGCGCCGAGCCATCTGCCAGCCATCCGGCGTCCCGACCGGTCGAATGGACCCGTCGCTTTTCAGCAGAGTCAATCCGAAAGATCCATATACCTCCCAGTGAGTCGCCTTCGCCATCGGGGACCGTCCATACTATCTCACGGCTGTCCGGCGACCAGGCATAGTCCCAGTTATGCGGCTGTTCAGCAAGTATCAGAACCGGATCGCTGCCGGGTTGCCACGTCCAGAGGCCGATTTCACCCGGTCGGTCGTCACCGAAGAGTAGTTTAATGCCATTTGGCGACCACCTCGCCAGTCTCCCGAAGGACGTCGAATAGCGCACTTCCCAAAGTGCTCCGACTTCGCTGTCGCGTTTGCATCCTACAAGGGCTGTAAGCGCTGCGGCAATAGCGATGACGGGAAGCGCGGGTCTCATCCTATATGCCCTCGGCGCGGACAATCTCCTCAACCTGCAGTTTGATTCTGCCCGCCGGAACCTCGATCTCGGCGATATCGCCAACGCTCTTGCCGAGCAGCCCCTGCCCGATGGGGGACTTCACCGATATCAGCTGTTGATTAGGATTAGCCTGAGACGGATCGACAAGCGTCCACTCCATAGTGCCCTGGGTTTCAACGTTTCGTAGTTTCACCTTGCTGAAGATGCGAACTTCGCTCGTGTTAATGGAGCCCTGTTCTATAAGTTCGACATTTGTCAACTTACGTTGCAGGTCGGCGATCATTCGGTCCACTGAAGCCAGTTTTTCGCGCGCGGCGTGATACTCGGCGTTCTCTGAGAGGTCGCCTAACTCGCGTGCCTGACTAAGTTGCTGCGTCGCTTCCGGCCGAACGACCTTGAGTAAGTTCTCCAGGTCGAGCCGCATCCGCTCCAGTCCCTCACGGGTCAGATAGACCCTATCCATTGCGTTCGGTCATTTGCTTGATTCTCCACTTGGGTAAAGAAACTTCTTGATACCGGCGACTACACCGTCGGCCAAAAGACCAGACCACAATTCGCCTCCGATCAGCAACTCCTGATCCGGCAGCATCATATACCCTGCTTCGATCAGTATGGCCGGACATCCCGACGGCCGAACGAGCGCAAGGTCGTGATAGTAAATTCCCTCATCCGGAAGGCTTAGTCGGCTGATCAATGCCGCTTGAACAGCCTCCGCAAATGCCCGCGCTTGCGGCCGATAGTAATGAACGCTCGTCCCATAGACCCCTTCGATCGGATTCACGCCATCGGGAAGTGCGTTGTGATGCAGACTCACCAGGAGGTCGGCATCCTCATAAAGTGCCAATGTTGTCCGGTCGGTCAGACTTACGTCGCTGTCGGAGGTTCGTGTCAACAGAACGTCAAAGCCCGCCTCCTGCAGTTTCCTTTGCAGAGCATAGACTGCGAAAAGGTTCACGTCCTTCTCCTTCAACCGCATCGGCCCGATGGCGCCGTCCTGACTTCCTCCATGTCCGGCATCGACTGCGACTTTCAGCCTTCGACCACTTAAAAGGTCAGGCGGCTTCTTCATGGTGAGGACGAACTCACCTTCTTCCCATCTTGAATGGTATCCCCATATCGGTCCGGTTAATGCCAAAGTGAGCGTTACGACGCCGTCGGCTGCTTGATTCCAGGTAGCGCTGCGGACGAAGTCAGTTCCGGATCTGAAGGCTATCCGGTCGATTTTTGATGCTACATCATAGAATTCCACTGCTATGCGATATGGATCGAACTCGTCGGTGGTCCGTGTAAGGATCTGCCGGTCGAGCCGGGCACGCAGTTCAATACGCCCGCGCGTCGTGTCGATCTCGATCTGCGAGATGACCGGCAGTGCCCCGCCGAACGCCGGTCCAATGTCGCGCACCAGACTCGACTCAATAAAGATATGCCGGTCCGGGGACAACCGAATGCGATAATAGCCGCGCTCCCAACCGTCGGCGACGGCTCGCGTGCCGGCTGTAGGAAAGAGGTAGTAAGTGCCGCGAGGATCGGGTCTCGCTGCACCTCCGCCCAATTCGACGAGTCGAGGAAAGACCACCTTCGGAGGCTCGGGCGGCGGGGTTGTCTTCTTGCCCGTGAAGCGCACTGAAACGCGGGTCGTTTCACCGCTCTCCACCGCGCGCAGGCGATATGATTCGCTCTTCCAATCAACCGGTTGAAAACTAAGAAAGGCGCCATTAGGCCAGACCCGCACCGGCTTTCCGTTGATCTGGAGCAACGCATCAGGAGGCGTTACCGACCCGAAAATGAAATTGCTATCGACGCGGTCGATACGCGGAATGGTGTCACCGGGAGCGATGCGCGGATAGACGACATCGATGATCGGCGGTGAAGCCGTCTGCAGTGCCCAGGCCACAATACAGACGAAACCGTTCACGTTCCTGCCTCAGCCTGTCGGTAGATGCGATTGATTCCGTCAAGTACCAGATTCGGACGATAATCCCTAAATCTCCGGCTGTGGAGGGCATAGACTTCGCCGTAACCGCCGCTTGTCAGGACTCTGTGAAGACGACTTGACTCTTGCTCGATCTGTTCGATCAACCCATCGAGCATTGCGACGATCCCCCAAGATAGACCGGACTGAATGGCCGATACAGTATCGTCGCCGATGATACCCGTCGGAAAATCAATATCCACTATCGGCAGTTGAGCGGCTTTCCCGGCGAGTGCATGGGCGGCGGTTGAGGGACCCGGAAAGATGATCCCGCCGTGGAAAGCCCCCTCATCACCAACCATGTCAAGCGTTATGGCGGTTCCGATTTGGATGACGATGAGCGGCCCACCTGTGATGGTGTAACCGGCCGCTGCAGCCGCGAGACGATCAGCGCCGACACGGTGCGGTTCACGCACTAAAATAGGGTAGGGATAGGTAAGGCTTGATACCTTGAAAGTTGCCTTGTCGCACAAGCCTTTGGCTGCCATCTCAACAATCGCCTCTTCAGCCGGAACGACGGAAGCAACCGCAATGACCTCGACTTCCTCTGGACGGAAATCAAATCTGCCCAAATGTGAAATGATCTCCTGTCGAATGACTGTGGCTTCACTCGACTCTGCATTCATCGCCCGCCACCTGCCAACAAGTTCCAGGCCCTTGTAAAGACCATACTTGGTGGCGCTGTTGCCGATATCGATAGCGAGGAGATGGGGCGTGTCGATGCTTGCACTCATTCGTAGGCGTCAAGTTCACCGCTGTGGATGACTTGCTCGCGACCATCCGGCAGCCTTAGGTGCGCCGCACCAAGGTCATCGACCCGTTCCAGAATACCCCGCAGCAGGACATCACCTTTCTGCATGTCAACCGGATGCAATGGCGTGATGCCGCGCTCCGCAAAGACTCTGCAGGTCATCATTCCCTGTGACGATTCTTGCTCATCAAGTGCCTCAACCAGTGTCGGAAGGATGTAGCGCAGCAACGCTACCGGATCGAGCAGGACTCCGGTGATCATTCTGAGCGATGTGGCCGGGCGCCGGAAGTCCACCGGAAACTCGCTGGCATGTTGCTGGACATTGATGCCGACTCCAATGATAATAAGCCTCTCGCCGCCCGGTGCAGTTAACGATTCGCATAGGAGTCCGGCTAATTTGCGTCCGCCCACCATAAGGTCATTGGGCCACTTTATCCCGATTTGCGTCCGGTCCGAGTCTGGTAGTCCGTCTGCGTTGCGCGAAAGGGTCAGGCCGAGGCTAAATTCTTCCAGGACATTTTCCAATCCCTCGGCTACGCCCGAGGCGGCAATAATGCCGAACGACGGATGCCGCTCAACTGGCAGTTTGGTAGAATGGAGCAGTGAGAAGAGCAAACCCTGACCGGGTGGTGTTGCCCATTTTCGGCCCAAACGCCCTCGACCGGCTCGCTGATGCCGGGCAACATAGACCGTTAGGGGTGAACAATCGCCCCTAAGGACAGCCTCCCGCATCGCGACATTAGTCGAATCAAGTTCATCATAGATAAAGACCTGGCAAGGCCCGACCTTTTCAACAATGACCGGCTCGTGATGCTGTTCCGTCAGGCTACTCCCACTTGACAGGTGATGATAAACATGTCCATTTTACAATTATGAACGATCCGACAGAGCGAACTGACAATATCCCTCCGCGCCGTTCAGGCTGGATGATACTTGTTTTGATTTTCCTCGCGGCTGTTTCTATCCGGATTGCTTACTGGTTCGCCGCTTCCAATGAAGCGTGGTTCCGTTCGCCCGGAATGGATCCAGAATTCTATCGAAATTGGGCTGAAGCGATAAATGCCGGACAGGGAGGACGCTACCTGCCCTTCCCGCGAGGGCCGCTCTATCCCTTTCTGCTTGCGCTCATTCTGAACTACACCGGCGGCCACTGGCTGGCACCGCGGATTTTCAACTTACTATGCGACTTTGGCACCCTCATCATTATCGTTCGAATGACATGGAGGATGACGCATCAGCCATTTGCAGGCTATGTTGCAGGGACCATTGTCGCACTATCGGGCGCCTCAGTCTACTTCAGCGGAGAATTGCTTGGCACCTCTCTCGAGGTCTTACTTGCCAGTTTGGTCTTGCTCTCGGTGGTCAATGCTCTGGATAATCCCAAACCCCATTATGCAGCGCTTTCAGGAGGCGTTCTAGGCCTATTTGCATTAGCCCGACCGACAGCACTAGTGCTGTTACCGCTATTGCCAGTTGCGATGATCTTTTCTACGGGTCGGACACTTGCGATGATAGTCAGGCGAACTGCATGGCAATGGGGAGGAGTAGTCCTGGTGCTTCTTCCAGTCACTCTCTCCAATTATATCGCATCAGGAACGTGGATACCCGTTGCTACAACGGGCGGCGTCAACTTCTATATCGGCAACGCCCGTGGCGCTACCGGCTGGTCGTCGACGCTTCCCGGCGCAGATGCCGACTGGACCGAAGCGGAAGCCCGGCGTCTGACCCGCTCGAAACCAAGTCAGTCCGATGCAGTATCCAACCGGATTGGCGATGCTGCCGCGTCGAGATTTTGGATCGAGCGGGCATTGCAGGAAATGCGTGCCGATCCGGGCGGCTGGGTCCGCCTGATGCTGCGCAAGATGTTGATGCTCCTTAACATTCGGGAGATTGGCAACAACCGGCCGTTGGGGCTGGCTTATGAAGCCGCCCCCAACCTCCTTCCCCTCATGTATCTGTCGGTCGGTCTGCTGATGCCATTCGCTCTCATTGGCCTTGTTACATTGAAGTGGAAGGCAACGGCGGCTAAGACCGTTGCAATCCTCTTTTCAGCGCTCTTCGGCTTGGCGGTTGTGTCTTTCTTTATAACAGCACGCTATAGAATGCCGATGTTGCCCGCTGTGGCGATCCTGGCGGGAATAGGGTTGGCTGCCATCATCGAAAGAAGTAACTTTATCAGACAGCCAAAGTTATTGGTCGCGTTTCTATGTGGTTTAATCGTCGCAGTCCCTAATTGGGTCGCGGCACCGGAGCATCCTGCTCAACGATTCTATGCCGCCGGCAATGCCTGCTTGCGATCAGGCGATCCAGCAAGCGCTCTGCCGCAATTTCAAAAAGCCTACTTGATTGCGCCGGAATTCCTAAAGGTTAGAGTAAACTATGGCGTCGCCCTTCTTGCATCCGGCGATACGATAACCGCGAAAAGGCTCTTCGAAGAGGCGACGAATCTGCCCCGGACGCGGTCGGAGGCTTTCAACAACCTGGGAGTCATTGTCGAATCGCAAGGAAGGTTCAATGCCGCCGACTCACTTTACGGCCTGGCCCTTTCTGCCAATCCCGATAATGAAGAAGCCTGGCATAACCAGGCCAACATCTGGCTCGTGAAAGGTGTCGGGTTCTATACCACAAAAATGCTCGACTCAGCGCAGACCTATCTCGATCGCGCCGCGGAGAGGCTTCCCAGTTCCACCCAAGTCCAGATGAACCGGGCGATGCTGTTCTCTCATCGAGGTGAATTTGACAGTGCCCGAACGCTGCTCAAGATGATCACTACCCTTCATCCAGAGTTTGGTGGAGCCTGGACTATGCTCGAATACCTTTCGTCTAACCCGCCACCCTGAGCCAGGTTCGCCTCAAGCGGCCATCGCCTTCCAGATGGTGGTCGCTGCCGACGATTTCGCATCCGGTCCGCCACCAAAACTCCTCGCTAATGTAGGGCGGTCGTTCGTAGCTGTTGAACCGTTTAACCCCTCTCTTGCGAAGTTCAGCAACGACTTCGCCAAGTCGGTCTCCACGATCGGTCAAATACCAGGGACGGTAGGCGGACTGCAGTGCAACGTCACCCGGCAGCCACCAAATCGTCGTCAGAGAAACTTCCGAGCCGGTCGAAGCCACCCAGCGGTCAAGTGCCTGATTGTTGCGCAGCGCTCGCTGAAGCAGGTGGAAGGAAAGTCCCTGTGTGATGATTGAGAGAACTACCAACAGTATCAGAATTGGCCGGGCGGACTCATAGCGCCGCCACCACCGCTGAGCGCGGGTTGCTGCTACGATAAGAATGAGGGGCAATATTGGCACCAAGAACCTTGGCCCCCAATGAACGCCCCGAACTGTTGGCGCAAGTCCAGCCACCAGAAGTGCATACAAGATCGAGCCCGACAGCATCAATCTCCAGAACTTCCGACGTTCTCCCCGAAACGGCAGGAGCGCTAGTCCAGCCATTGGTGCAACCCACAACAAGCCACCCGATTTGACGGTGTAGGCTACCGGGTTCCCGGCCATCAGATAGCCACTGTAATACCACCCAAAAGCCGCTACAAGGAAGAGTCCTATGACTATCCAAATCCCCTCTTCGCGGCGCCAGCCACCCCAGAACACCAGCACCAGGAGCGGGATAAGTCCGCCTAGTGACCAGAGGTTGTTGTCAAAGCCTTTGAAAAACAGCACATGAAGATTGTGAGCGCGAGTGAGAATCAGCCTAAGTATCCCGAGGATGTCATAGTTCACATAGTTGGCGCCAATATGCAGCGGCAATGGATGTCCAGTCTGCCAGATATTGAGCAGCGCACAAGGAACCAGCGCCAACGCCATACCGGCAAGATAGCGCCCGGCTGAATTCCAGGAGTGCCCTACATTCTTCCAAAGCAGCAAGGTCACAGCAACCCAAATTGCTGCCTCGCTGCGAAATCCACAGGCCAGACCGATGAATATCCCGCCAATGAGCAGGTCGCGATGACGACGTTCGCGGTCCAGTCCCCGCCTGCCGCTGGTGTAGGCAACTGAAAGCGTTACCAAAGCGGCGGCAATAGAATACTCCCAGAGCGAAAGCGAATAGAAGAGTAGCGGTGAGCCAGCTCCCACCAGGACGAGATAAAGCCGACCGTCGTGCTCTGTTCGCTGCCGCTGCCAGAGTATCCAGGCGGCAACAAGCATCAACCAGCCGCCGATAAGCGGAAGCAGGAATGGCCCGATCCGGCCCAGGAAGAAGTGCAGAACCCCGCCCAAGACCATGAACAGCACCGGAAAGGTCGGGATCATCTTTCCGTCTTCCATTACGCTGAAGGGAAGTGGAATGGGACGGTGCTTTCCCAAAGCATCAAAGGTGGCGCCATCGTAAGGCAAGGCGATGCTCCCGGACTGTGCGAAGGCCGCACTTCCGGCATACTTCAGGCCGCTGTCAATCCCCCAGAAGGCTCCCTTGGGTAACGCCAACCATAGCAAAAGGAAGAGCGCCGCGAGAATGGCAACTGTCGCCAGTTCGCGGCGCCGAAGCGGAGCCAGGGTTTGAAACCACCCCTTGATCGAAGCGATGCCCTTCAATGCTCTGGTGTCAAAACGGATCAGTGTGCATAGGGAAGGTAGAACCAGTTTAACATATTCCGGAACGTGCGATCCACCTGCCCCTGACTATTGTCCATAAAATAAAGCGGAAAGGTGAAGACTGCTACGCGATAGACAACACTGAAGAGCCCTTGCTCGTTTGCGGTCAGCCGTTCGTAGCGAATCGCAACCGGCTTCAAATGCGATTCAGAGTAGGGTTGAAATCGGTAGTCCACCATTATAGAATCGCTCTGCGCCCAGGGTTCGCCATAAGGATAACTGACCCGGACAATTGTAACCCTATCGAGCCCGACGTTATTAGTAAGCGTTTGCACTTCGCCCAGGACGCCGCGGGTCGCATTAAAGACGCGAGAAACAGAGAGAACCCGCTTCTTATCGAGTTCTATCATGCAGCCAATCGGTGTAGGAGGATAGTAGATCGTATCGACCGACGTACGGAGGATAGCCTGTTCGCCAATGATGTCGCCCGAGGCAGTATCGGTGTAAGACTTGAAATAATAGACCGTTTCGACGTTATTACCGGCGGTAATGACATCGACCCCCGGCAAACAGGGATAGACCGTGTAACGTCGAGTCCAGAAGGCTCGAAACGCGGTACCGGTCTTCGAAGTGTCGATGACTAGATCGGAGACGTCGCGAACTCCGGCATTAGCACCTGTGAACTCGGCCTGATTCTGCGGCACATTGACCGCCGCTCCGCCCGCGAAGGTCGAAGTGCCTGCCAATGCCAGTGTGGTATTCGATATGCAGTTCTTCCTGGTGAACGAACCGATCACCCAGAGTCGCCCTCCAACCCGGACATAGTCTCGTATTGCCGTCTCAAACTGGCTGGAACTGGTCGAAGTGAAGTTCTCGGAGACCCATATCACCAGCCTGAAGCGACCCAGAAACGACTTATATGGCCTGATCGAATCGGGATTGGGGTGATGTAGATAGGTGAAGTCTGCCGTCTGCGAATTGGCGGCTAAAAGACTCTGGTAGAATTCACCGACCTGAGTACCGGGTGTCAGATTGCCATTCGATGGATTGACATTCTCAAACGTCGCATTGTAAAGAAGTGCTGATGACTCAAAGGTCGGGCGATAGACGTCGAAATCCACCGCGGCTGGTCGCGACGAAAGTTCATAACTGTCATCGCGCG
>VGIQ01000047.1 GCA_016867835.1 Calditrichota bacterium
GATGTGGCTGAGGAAGCCGTCCGGATCGATCACGAGTCAGGGAACTTTCGCATCCGCGGCTTCATCACATCCCGCCCAATGGCGTCGCGCTCCGCCGATCAATTCCTCTTTGTCAACCGGCGCCCGGTCGTTTCGGCGCGCCTGGCGCGAGCCGTTCTGAACGGCGTCGAGCCTTACTACACCAGCGGCGGTTCGCCGGTCTATATGGTCGATATCGCGGCACCGCCCGATCGGTTCGACATCAACGTGCATCCCGCCAAGAAGGAAGTGAAGTTCGCCGACGAGAACGGCGTCTTTGGGGCGCTTTGGAGTGCCGTCCGGCGAGCAGTGGGTGCCGCGCTGGTGCCGGATAATGCAAATATAATAACAGATGACGGCTCCATAACCCGTTCCGATGTCAAAGATGGACCGCGAAGAAGGGGAGAAGCAGGACGCCGGGACTACACTGCCGCACATCCTGCGCCAAGCCTGTCAACACCATCCGCAACATCATCGGAACGTATCCCGGTTCCGGCACCGGCGCATTTGACTCCCTTCACCTCAATCCCGCGCCAGCACCTTGCGCCGCGGCGAGATCCGCTGCCCTTCCCGCACAACGACCGCCCCGACGGGCCGGTAGGCGAAGCGCTCCTTTCCAGTTCACATCCCGAGCCTGCCCCGGCGGGTGATATATCCACACCCGAACCGCGTCCTGGCGAGGGTCCGGTCATCTTCCAGATCTTCGACACCTACCTCGTCTCGCCGCTGACGACCGGCCTCGTCTTCATCGATCAACATGTGGCGCACGAGCGGGTGCTTTACGAGCGCGCCCTCGCCGCTCTTGAACGAATGCCCTGGACCAGCCAGCAACTCCTCTTCCCGTCGTCGTTTACGGTGGCGGTCGAACAAGCCCCTTTCGTTGAGGAACTCTTACCGCTCCTTAGGGCGATGGGGTTTGAGGTCGAGCCGTTCGGACCGCGGGAGTTTCGCATTTTGGCCGTTCCGGCAGGAGTAAATATCACAAGCGAGCGAGCGATTCTGATCGGCATTGTGGATGAAATGGTTGAGGGCCGGACATCGAACGCCGACCCGCGTCAGCGACTCGCGGCAGCCTTCGCCTGTCGGGGCGCAGTGAAAGCCAACACACCGCTCGAGCCGGAGCAGCGCCGCCGCTTGATAGACGACCTCTTCCAGACTGAGGATCCAGAATTCTGTCCACATGGCCGGCCGATCTATCACGTCCTTCCGTTACGGGAGATTGAGAAGTGGTTCAAACGGTAGGTAATGGTGAGGAGGGATAATTCGTAGGGTCGGATCGGAATCCAACCCTACGCGAAACTCTGCTTACCTGAAGTGCCGGAGGCCGGAATCGAACCGGCATGGGGAGTGAACCCCGGCGGATTTTGAGTCCGCTGCGTCTACCTATTTCACCACTCCGGCGGGAGACCTTAATATAGCGCTCCCTGACGCTCTCATCAAGACCGCGATCCTGGCTCCGTGGCAATGAGGCAAATGTCAAAGATGAGTGCAGTCAGAAGTTGCCATACTCCTTCGAACTCCCCTTTATTGCATGGATTGGCGCGAACTGCGATGATGCGACTGGAGCATTTTCATCAGCGTGAAGTAGATGAAGAAGACCCCGGTCATGATCACCAGTTGCACCATCTCGGACGCCTCGCCGTAAGGTATCCCTTGCGCCTCCTTGGCTCTGCCGCTTCCAATCGAAACTACCGTGTGCCAGATCAGCGCGCTCTGCGTTAAGATGTGTGCCAGGCTGAGCACTAATCTAAGGCCCTTTCTCATTTCGTGTGACATGCCCTGCCTCTCTCTATATGTCGATGCGGGTTGACTATTTTAAGAGCACCAGCCTCTGCCGGCGCTCGCCGAACCGGGTCGTTATGCGGACGATGAAGAGGCCCGCGTCGAGGCGATCCGGTTCCAGCGTCAAATGGTGGCGGCCGGGCGGCAGCGAGTCGAACTGCCGACGAAAGACCTCCCGCCCCGCCGGGTCGTAAAACTCAATTGTAATCGGCGATGCGACGGGCAGATCGACGGGAAGTGTCGTCCGGTTGTTGAACGGGTTGGGAAATGCCGCCCGAACTGCAAACCGGTCGGGGAGGACCGGCCTTTCGCCCGGCGCTTCGCCGTAAGCCGCCGGCCCGACGGCAGCCCGGATCATCACCTGTCCGTTGGGGAATTCGGTCCACCCGGCAGCCCGGGTGTAGTAAAGATTGCGCGACCGGTCGGGCGCTGAATGATCGACGCCGATCGGCGGTGAGCCGGGCGATTCGGGCAGGTATTCGAGCACCCCCCAGACCGATGTCGGACGACCTCCCGGTGTCAGGAAGACAGCCTGGTCTATGCCCGGATAATGGACCCGCACCATTTCGTTTGCCGTCCGGGGCCGCGCTATTATAACCGGCCCCAGCGGCCGCTCCGACGGCCAGCCGCCTTCATCCGACGCAAGAAAGAATTTCACCGACGTTGCAGCACCGGTATAGAAATCGAACCACCAGCATGCCGCGCTGTCGCGGTCGATATCGACCTCGAACCGCACCGCAAAGCGGTTAAGGTCGCCTTGAAAGTCAACCACAAACATCTGCTCGGGTTGGCCGTCGTCAAAGGCATAGGTCGTCACTTCGGGGCTTTGGACAGCGTAATCTTCAACCGGAACACTCCAGGCCCGCGCTTCGGGGACGCCGTTGCGCCGGACGAATCCGGCGACCTCATACTCGTAGTGTCCGAGCGGCATCACCGTCGAGTCGGTCAGAGTGCGACTTTCCGCCGGGAATCGACCGATCACTTCCCCATTGCGCATGACGGCGATTCCGTCAAGTTGCCTCAAAGCACCTCCGTCCAGCCCGGCCGTCGGCGTATCCCACCGGAGCCGCAGGAATGACCCGGCTCGCTGAAGGCTAACTCCCTCCGGCGCTAACGGTGGAACGAGCAGCCTCGCGGGAATCCGAATCCGCGCGAACTGCTCCGGGTTGGTGACAATCGAGACCATATCTTGCGGCCACCACCCATCGAAAACCGGATTCCCTTGTTGGTCTCTATGCACGGCAAATAGCCCCAGCCCGATGGTGTAATCGGGCGCGTAGAGTGCGACCTCTTGCGGCGTGAAGAACCCGAGTGGAATCGCCATCTCGATCTCGACATGGCCGCGTCCGTCGCCGAAGGCAAGGGGCGGATTCTCATAGCGGTAATAAGGATCGGCACGGTAGTCTCCGAGCGAAAGCGACCGGTACCTCATGTCTGGAGCACCGTCGCGCCAGTAACCCCAGAAGTTCCCCTCCGAGCCGGGCCGTTCGGCAGACCACCGTCCGTTGCCGTCGTCATCAACATAGATGCCGATGCCACAGCGCTCTTCGAGTTGCCGCAGCGCGAGATACTTCATCCCGACCAGCAGTTCGTCCGTGTCGTCGTCGAAGGCTAGATAAGCGACGGCTGATCCCGCCGTATCGACGCCGTCGTAGCCGAAAACGTCGGATACATCGCGAACCACGGCGCCCTCCCACTCGCCCTCGTCGATCCGGCCGTCCAGATTGGGACGTCGGATAGGGCGCAGTTCCGCGTCCCGCTCAATAAAGTCGTCGTCAAGCCAGCCTTCGGCTTCGTTCGACCAGAGGCTCTCGCCATCGCGAAAGAGTGCTGTGATGGCATAATAGTAGCGCCGTTGCGGATAAACCGCCAGGCGGTCTTCAAATCGTTCCGCTCCGCCCGGCAGCGCGGCGATCCGGACGTACGGCCCGCCGGAAATGTGCGACCGATAGACGATGATGCTATCGGCTTCGTCGGGATTGTCCCGTTGCGGCGGGGAAATCCGGTCACCCCATAGATCGGGTGTCAGACGTGGCGGCAGGCTCCCGACCGCCGAGCGGACGGGACTGCCATTCCCCTCTCCACCGGGAGCACGATTGTAGGCTACCCACTGAAGAATGACCTTGTTGCGGACGCCTTGCGAGGCCCGGAGGTTTTCGGGCGGTGGGCCGGCGGGCTCGAGAACAAAGTTGACTCCCGAGAGTTCGCGCCCTACTTCCAACCAGACCTCCCGCCTGCCGTGTCGAAAGCCGGGCTTCGTTGCCTCCAGCGCAACTTGCATTGCTTCACCGACATCGACAGTGAGTCGATATCTGCCTTCTAAAGTGCTAAGAGTATGAAAAGGAACTCTATATACCCTGACGTTCGCATCTGGCAGCGGACTTCCATCCGAATCGCGGACGAATCCGGTAATTACTGCACCGGCAAAATTCAAGTCTATCGAATGCACCTGCCCGCCCCGGCCAAAGACGCGGTTGTGGGTTCCCTTTCCGCCCGCTACAACTCTTAGTCCGCCCTCTCCGCCCGCCCCTATGGAGAGTCCTTCCAACGACCCGTCGGTGGTCAACTGATAAATCGGCTCCGGATCTGAAACCGACCGGTCGAAGATCTTAAGATCAGGGCGCTGATGGTCGAGGTCACCCCATGATGTTGCAGCGATGATTCGGCCATTCCCACTCAACTTGACATCCGACACTTCGTCACCGAAGTCGTCGCTGATCCAGAGCGGTCTCCCGACTCCATAGGTCTCAAAGAGCGCCACCCGTCCGCTATAGCGGTCTTCGTAGAAGTCGAGCGTCCCGGCGGCAAGGTGTCGCCCGTCTAACGAGAGCGCACAACATGTTACCCAAGAGAATTGGGCACCACTGAAGGCATAATGCCACATCAGGCGGTAGCCGGTATCGGGATCGCGAGCGAAGACCCTTAGCCGTCCGGTGAGGGATGCTGTCGCCAGAATTGACCCATCACCCGACAGTACTACAGGTGATTCGGTATTGAACGTCGGCTCGTCCCAGATGCGCTCCCCAGTACGGAAATCGAACACGTAAAGGTGATTCTTGCCGTTGGCGGCAACCACAGTATTAGCCAGAGTCAAGCCATACCATCCAAATGCCTCCTCATGCGGGACTTCAACCATCCATAATGGCTGTTCGATGCCTACCTCGAACTTCCAAAGTCGGTTTGCCCGCCTTTCGGGATCCTCACCCGTTACATAAAACTGATGGCCGAAGATAGCGACCGGCCCGGCAGCATATCCGCCCAAACTAATGCGTCGAATTAGTTCTCCACCTCTAAAGACAAACGCACTGTCCATCGCTCCAAAGACGACATAAAAGCCGCTGACGTCGATCGCCACATTCGCACCCCCCCACGTCGTTGGATACTGATAGATCAGTTCCCCGGTCGTCCCTCTCCGCACCTCAAGCCCCTGGTCGTTGAGCGTTTTGCCGATAGCGACCCAGTTTCCGTCACCGGAGATCGCCACATTGCTGGTGATCGCGTTCTGATGAGCCGAAGACCAACGCAACCGCCCCGCGTAGGGATCGCGGCGGGGCGCATCAAATTTCGGCGTGATGGTCTCGGTGGTCTGGAATAAAGCGGAAGAGAGGCTCGTATCCGGCAGACTCAAGTTAGCGGATCGGTGATCGCGGGTCGCAATGCGCACCGATTGCGGCTGGAGGTGGTCGGATTCGATGCGATGCTCCTGAGCATAGGCTCCCGGCAACATTAGCATCGCCGTGAGCAGAATGCAGAGTGCACTCCGGCGAGGTGTTCTATTCATCTGATTACGCTCTCCTTCCTAATCCGTAATGTCGATTCTTAAGCACTTTTGGACAATCACTCACGCGGCTGAAAGCCCTGCTCATCGACCGGCACTTTAAAACCGGGCAATTCCAGCAATAGACTTAACGTCTCGCGCTCCCGCCGCGAGAGTTTCTTCGGCAGGCAAAGGTCCAACTTCACCAACAGGTCCCCGGCCGGGTGGCCATCATAAGCCGGGAGTCCCCGTCCGGCCAGTTTCAGCACCATCCCGGGCACAAATCGAGGCGGGATGTCGATGGAGATCGTTCCCCCCGGATGTGGCAACCGTGACTGTCCGCCTTCGACATAGGAGTCAATTCCTACTAACAGGCTGTAGTGTAGATTGTTCCCGCGCACCTCGAAGTAGCGATCCGGTTTCAGCACTGCGATTACGACCAGACTGCCCGCCCCGCCTGGTCCCATATGCCCTTCGTCCGCATATCGGAAGCTGCTGCCATCGCGCACGCCCGCAGGAATCTGAACACTTACTTCACGGGTCTGCTCGGGGAAGCCCTCCCCGTCCTGTCGCTGCGGGTAGCGAAGCGTCTTGCGACAGCCTAAGAAGGCTTCGGGGAGCGTCAGAAAGACCCGGACCTTAACGTCTCTGCCTCGCGCCGCCTCGCTCCGGCGTGCCTTGCTACTCGAGAGGATCTGCTCATAGGCTTCACGCGCCCGCCGGAAGAGTGCATCCGCTCTGGCGTCTCCCGGATTGGCATCGGGATGATGGATACGCGCCAGACGGCGAAAGGCAGCGCGCACCTCCTTCAGGTCTGCGGACGGCGCCAGCCCCAGAACGGCATATGGGTCTGGATGGCGTGACATCGGGAGTCGAACCTACTCCTTCTTCTCGTCCTTCCCCTTCGCGATCCCCAACTTCTGCAGGATCTCCGGCACGGTGTCGAGGAGCGCGTCGAGTTTTCCCTTGCCAACCGGAATGTATCGGATCTGCTCGCCGTCGTAAGCAAGAAACCCGACCGGCTGAACACTCGCGCCCCCTCCTCCGCCGCCACCCCCGCCGCTACCCTGCCCTCTTTTCTCGTCTCCGCCGCTGCCTTCTCCCGACCCGGCCGCAAAGCCGATAGAGACCTTGATCACCGGAAGCAACGTCACATTGCCTACCGTTACCGGCTGGCCTACAACGGTCTCTGTCGAAGCAAGCCCTTTCAGGCGGCTCAGAATGGTATCGATGATCTCTTGCGCATTGGTCATCGAGTGAACTCCTATCGTAAGGATAACGAAACTGAACTGTTTGCCGTTTGGCTACAGCAGCGGCCAGTCGAGGGTCAGCCTCCCGTTGGGGGACTGCGACCAGCCGGCTCTAAGGCCACGACGTCCGAGATCGTCTGCTATGAGACTGGCCATCCTAAGATGAAAGGCCGGTTCGCCGAACCTGGCTTCGCCCGGCATATACCCCGACGGCAAAGCGGGCAGCACCGGCTCTGTCGAAAGGCTAACATGCAGCCCGAAAGCCTTGTCGTTCGACCCTGCTATCTTGATTACCCGGCTGCTCGCGCCGCTCGACTGGAGAGTCTCACAACTGTAGCGTAGTAGATGAAAAAGCGACTGGCAGAACTCCCCTCCGGCTTGAACCGCCGACGACGGTGCGCTCTCGATCTCTATGGAGATGTTGTCGCGGCGGTGAATGCGCTCCAGCGACGCTGCCAGTGCTTTGATAATACGCCCGGCTTCCACCGGCACGGCTATCTCCATTCCCTTGATCGAATCCTGAAAGCCGCGCAACATATCGCTCGCAGTCTGGCACGACTGCAGGAGGCTTTTCAACTTGATGTCATCAGAGAGCGGGTCGAGTTCGAGCAGCATCAGTTCGATCTGCCCCATCAAAGCCGCGAGCGTGTTGTTGAAGGCGTGGGTGATTCCTGCTCCGAGCGTCCCGACCAGAGCAGACCTGTCAAGCGCTCGCATCTCGGCGGGTGTCAGGTTAACCAAATCCGCTGTGGAACTCATATCTGGCACTCTATCTAATTATTAATGGGTGCATATAATTATGGTATTCTCCAGTAGGGCGGGCATTCCTGCCTGCCCTTAGGACGGACAAGAATGTCCGTCCTACTGATGCTGCCATTTGATGCTACCATCATTACTCGCCGGGGCGAATCGCCGAAAGGTGATTCTGCTTGTCAATCAGGGATGGCACACCCGGCCAGCCTAAGAGGTTCATCCTGCATCACACATCATCGGATGTAATCAAAGAAATATACAACCTCCAAACCACACTGCAAACCTGCCGCACCCATTTCCTAAATCTACCGCGACTTGAAGAATAGGACTCCGATCCCCAGTATTCCGAATAGAACATTGCCGGCCCAGGCGGAAATCATCGGTGGCAGCGTCCCGCCATAGCCGAGCACCCGGCCGGTCTGGATTAAACCGTAGTAAATGAAGCATATGAAAAGTGCCAGTCCAAAGCCGATTGCTACGCCGCTGCGGCGTCTTGGCATTGCGGCAATCGGCGCCCCGAAGAGGACAATGATCACGGCAGCGGCGGGCAGTGCCACCTTGGAATGACGGTCCACCTCCCACTTCTGAATGACGCCTCCCGACTGCTTCAGCCTCGCAATGAACTCCTTCAATTCCCGATAATTTAGTTCTTCCGGCGCGGTCTGCACCCGGCTTAGTTCTTCCGGATCGAGACCGGGAAGGATGAGGGTCGTGTCGTTTACCATTCTCACCGGCATCATACCTTCGCTCTGAAACTGCCGCTCCCGACCATCCTCAAGCCACCACCGCCCGCTCCTCCAGACCATCTTCTCAGCGAGCAGTCGTCTGGTGATCCGTCCGCTGTCGCTCTCGACCAGTTCGACGCCGTAGGCTTCGCGGGTAGCCGGTTGATACCGGTCGATGTAGAACTGCCGCCCCCGGTCGAACTGAAAGTAAAGCCGTCCCAGGTTGGACCGCGTCTCCCGCGGTATGCGCCGCACCTCGTAGCGATAAATGTCCATCCGCTCGCGATTGGCAGCGGGCACGACCGCTTCGCCAAATAGGAAACTCCCTATTGCAGAACCGAGCGAAAGCAGCACCAGGACGACGAGCAACCGCCCAAACGGAATGCCGCCGGCTCGGAGCGCCGTCAACTCATTAGAAGAGGCTAGTCCGCCGATGGTGAAGAGCGTCGCCAACAGCGTCGCCACCGGCAGGACCAGATTGAGGATGTAAGGCACATAGAGGAGGTAATACCAGCCGACCCGAGCCAGCGGTACGCCGCTGTCGATGAACTTGTCGAGGTTTTCGACGTTGTCAACGGCTATGAATACGACCAGTCCGGCTATGAGCGCCTGCACCAGGCGGAGTATGAACCGGCTTCCTATATAGAGATCGACGATCTTCATTCGCCTTCCGCAAGCGGCGTCGATTCCTCCCGTCGAAAGAGCCGGGCAAAGCGCTTGGCCAGCCAACGGACGCCGGGCAGTGCAGTATGCCGCCGCGAATACCTCCAGAGCCATACGCCGACGATCCCGAGCACTGCATTGGGAGTCCACATCGCAATCGCCGGTGAGACCAGCAACCGGTCGGCAAGATCTTCACCGGCGCCCAATAGCGCCCAGTAGATCGTAAAGAAGAGCAGCGACAACCCGCCCGCGACACCGATCCCGCCCTTATGCGCCAGTATTCCAAGCGGCACCCCTAACATCACGAATACGAGGCAGGCCGCAGGGATCGAGAACTTCTTGTGGATTTCGACCAGATAAGCGGCTTCCCGACGGCGGTCATAGTCGATCCCGGGGCTGGCGCGCAGTTCCCCGATACGCTTCAACATCTCGCCGGCCGACAGTTCACGGTCGCCCCGGAAGCCCGATTCACCTCGCTTCAGCACCATCCCCGGAGCCGGCACCCGGAACAGCGCACTGTCGAACAGCGTCTGCTCATAACCTCCCGGTTCGCGGTCGGAGGGCCGTTGAATCTCCCCGTCCCAAAGCGTCAAGGCGACCACCTCGGCACCGGGATCGAAAGTCAGCCTCCCCCGATGGGCTGCGATGACCGTCCGTTGTCCCGGCCCGCTCCGCTCATCGTAGATAGTAACATTGCCCAACCCCCCGCCGGCGGGATCGACCTGCTGTGCCAGAAGGACATAGTTCGGCATCCCGAAGTTATAAATGCCCGGCTCAATCGAAAGCGACGGCCTCTTGCGCGAAATGTCGATCATCAACAACTTCGTCCGGTGGTTCATCTCGGGCAGAAGGTTGTTGTTGAACCATCCGACCCAAGCCGTCAGAACCAGCCCGGCGATCAGCGAGGGAATGAGCAAACGGGTGGGCGAGACACCGGCAGCTCGAAGCGCGGTGATCTCACCTGCCGCAGAAAGCCCGCCGAATCCGGCAAGCGACGCAACCAGCACCGCCATCGGAAACGCCAGCGCCAATATCCAGGCCAGATTGAGCGCGAAATACTCGACGACCACCATCACCGGAATCCCCTTCCCGGCAATCTTCCCGAGCATCTGGAAGAAGAGGTTCATCACAAAAATGAAGACGATCAGCGCCAGACCGTAGAAAAACGGCCCGATCAGTTTGCGCAGAATGTAGCGATCGAGTATCACTATGAGCGCTTACCTACCGAAATATCATCAGGCAACGAATCACATCAGAAATAATCGTAATTGATCGGCTTCGGTCGGGCGAAGAATTGTTCCACTATAGACCGGTCGCCATCGCCATCCACTTCCGCCATTCCAAGATCGAGGGCGCCGCGAAGTTCCAGCGCCCCCCAGAAGAGGCTCGACAGTGTCGCAATGTCGGCCTTCAGCACCGGCACGGTGGCTGGTGTCTTCGGGAATTCGATCTTACCGCCCGAGCACGACACTGCAAGCAAGTCTGCGTTGGAAGGACAGAACTCGTCCTTAATCAAGAGGTTGAATCTGCCTTCGGAGCCCTCGGGCGCTCCCGTTGTCAGCAAAGCCTGCTTAAGGTTGACGATCCGTCCCATCAGGGTCGATCCGGCAACGGCGGTTTCGGCGCCGCCATGCCAGGTCTGCCGGCCGCCTTCCATGATGGGACTTGCTTGCAGATCGTCCAGCGGCAGGTTCGCCTGATCGGCGAAGACAACAGCCCGTGCCTGATCGGACTGCGCGGCAAGAAAGCCGATCAAGCCGCGCAATGACCTCGCCGACGTCCAGACGAAGTCCACCACCCGCACATCGACACCGGTGAGACTGATGCCCGCCGGGAGCGGTTCATAGGTCAGCGTCAAATACCCCTCGACAGTGCCGTCGTTGGCATACCAGCCAAAGACAAGCCGCCGTGTGAAAACAACTTCCTGCCAGTGTTGTTCAGGCCGTTGCAGGAGTCCATTATGGCGCATCGCAAAATCCCGGTAACAAGCCATCACGGCTTCCCGCTCAACTTCGGTCCGCACCGGTGCGACCGCCATGCGCTCGGGAAAAGCCGGCAGCGCACCGGGCCGAAAACGGTAGTTGCGCACATGCCCGACTGGACCCCAGCCGAGCCGTCTGTAGAATCCGTGGTCGAACGGATGCAAGATGGAAAGCGGCGTGCGATTGTGTTCCATTATCTGCATTGCCTTCACCATCATCCAGTGAGCGATGCGCTGGCGGCGTGCTTCCGGTGCCACCGATACATAGGTGATGCCGCCAGTCGAGACCGCCCGGCCGAAAAAGAAGACCTTTAGGCCATACAGCCCGAAGAGGCCGATAACCCGACCCTGCCGCTCGCAAATCCAGTTGTCTTCAAGAGGCAGTAGTTCATTGTCTCGGATGCGGGCAGCGCGCTCTTCGAGCGTCCCCTCTATAGCCGGGAAACTGGCAAAGTGAAGGCGGGCCAATTCAGCAAGGTCGGCATCCCGCGCCCGTCGGATGTTCAATTCGGCCGGTATGGTCGGCATCGGCAGATTCCATGTGAGAACTCACTTCACTGACAGCAGGACTCGTCCCGCACCTGCAATCCTTTACATGCGGGTCGCGAACCGCCCCCCAGGAACTTGCAATCATCCCCAGACAATATAACAAAAACGCCGGACGAATCCGGCGTTTCCGCGATAGTCTAAAGCAGCCGCTACGACCGCAAGGTCAGTCCGTCAGTTGAAGTCGGGCGTGATCACCTCGGTGACTCCCGGCACCATTTGACGCAGATACTGCTCTACGCCCATCTTGATGTGCATAAGCGACATCCCGCAGCCGTGACAGGCGCCGCTGAGGGCGACCTCAACAACTCCTCCGGGGTGGATTTCAAGCAGGCGAATGTCCCCGCCTTCCATATAGAACGAAGGGCGCAATTGGTCGAGCGCTATCTCGACAGAACGACGATCTACCTCCATCGGGAGGTCCTTTCAGTTGAAACATCACACGTATGGGGAGCTAACTCCACACATGTAAGTTATACTCCTTCCGGCGGAGGAAGTTGGCTCGCCGGCGGCATCTCCCGCATCGCCAACAAAACTCCCCCGATGACCACGACCGCACCTAACACAACTCCCGGTGAGAGCGACTCCCCCAACAGCCCCCATCCCATCACCAGTGCCAGTACCGGCACGGCATAAATGAACAATCCGGCTCGAGAAGCCGGCCAGTGCGACAGCACCCAGAACCAGATGATGAAACTGATCACCGTGCAGCCGGCTGAGAGGAACAGAATAGCCCACCAAAGTTCCGCCGGGGCGTCAAGCCATAGCCTTATAAAGTCCAATGACACAAATGGCAGCGTCCAGAGAGATCCGAGCCCGATGAACCAGGTGAGCCCTTCGATCGGGCTGCGCCCGGTGATGAGCCGTTTCGAGATTACCGTGAACCCGCCCCAGCCTATGACTGCGCCGAGCGTTACAAAAAGGCCAAAGGCCTTTACCCCGAGCGGAATCTCGCTTCGGTCGTCGGCGAGCGCCTGGCCGGTCAGCGCAATCACCAACAGCCCGGCAAATGCGACCGCCAACCCGACAATCCGCCGTCCCGGAATATGCTCTTTCAGGAGCAGCGCTGCCCATATCGCTATACAAGCCGGATTGAGGGATATGACCAGACTCGCCCATCCGGCGGGGATTAGCGTCTCGCCGTAGTTGAGGCAGATATGGTAGCCCGGCACGGCGAGGAAGGAGCAGAGTATAGTCAGCCACCGGTCCTGGCGGCTAAGGTGCTGCCAGAAACCGTTCCGGCTGGACTTCCTTCGCGCCAGAAAGGCTATGGGAAGCAGCATCAACGCCGATGGTATAAACCGCGCCGCGACCAACTCCATAGGGCCTAAATGGCGCAGACCTACCTTGATGGCGATGAACGACCCGCCCCAAAAGACCATCACCACCAGCAGGAGGAAGACGATCCAACCGGTAGGGGTATGTGGAATCGATTCGCCCGCCGCCCGGCTCACCTGCCGTCCAGGCCGATTCCCCACATCCCCCGACCGGCCCTGCGAGCCGCGCGCTCGGACATCTCAAACTCGCGATGCAATCTCGATTTCTCCTTGCGATAGAGCCGGCCGTAGCCCTGCCGGATGATTTCAGAGTTAACGAACAGCCCGTCCGGGGAGCGATAAATATAGGCCAGAGTCCGCCCGAAGCGATCCTTCCCTGCCTTGCCGTTGCGTTCATACTCGAGTAAGACCTCCTCGCCGGATAGGAGGTTCTTCGTGAACCGGTTCGCCTCCGGGCCATATGGCTCCATCGGAGTTCCCGGCTTGACCGTTTCCGGCGTATCTACACCGATCAACCGGACGGTCTCCTCACGACCTTCAATTTGCAGGACAACGGTGTCGCCGTCGATGACCCGCTTCACCGGCCAGGGGCCGCTCCGCACAGTTCCTGCTGTCGAACTCCTCTCCCCCGGTCCAAGATAGAATGACGTCCCGGCACCAAGAATCGCTCCAACAATGAGGCTGAGAGCATTGGTGCTAAGTTTCCCAACGACGGGACGCGATCCAGCCGGACGGTCGCCCTTGGCTTTCTTTACGAGCAACTTACGTTTGGGATTCATCAGACCTCTCGAATCGCCCTGCCGGCCGCCGTGGCTGCCGCGATCGTCCCGATCGCCAGTCCGGCTGCGGCCAGTGCGGTGGTTGATTTCCAGCCGCTCACCATGGGAATTGCAAATGAGAGTCGAATGAACCAGAGCAGCCCTTGCAGCGAAAGCCCTGCGGCAATCCCGGAGAGTAACCCGTAATAGGCACCCAACGCCGCAAACGGCCCGCGTGCAAGCCAGGGTGTTCCTCCGGAGAGCAACACCACCCTGAGAAACTCCGACCGCGCCCGGATCGCACTGGTAACGGTCATCACCGACAGGGTTACCGACAAGAGTAACGCCGCGCCGACGACCATCGTCACAACCCTACCGGCCCGGCGATTGAACGAATCAAGTTGCGCAAGTAATTCCCCGTCGTATATCACCCGCTCCACTCCGGGCGACGATTCCAGGAACGTAGATGCCGACTTCCATGCCGTTCGCGGGTCAGCATCTTCCCGAAGACTAACGATAAGCGATGCCGGAAGCGGATTCGTCCCCAACACTTCAAAGACATTGGATCCGAAATCGGCAGCGAACCGCCGGGCGGCCTGATCCTTTGAAATGTAAGTTGCAGAGCGAATATAGGGATGTTGGAGAGCCGCCTGACCGACTTCGGCGATGGCAGCGCTATCGACTTCGGTATGGAAGAAGGCTTCGACCTCGAAACGGCCCAGCAGTCCCCGACTCCAATCGTGGAGCAACAAATACCCCGACCCGACCAACCCGGTTAGCGCAAGCGTCATTGTAAGTACCGCAAGCGTAAGCAGTCCGAGCAGCCCCAGACTCCGAAATGACCGCCAGCCTTCCCGCAGGGCAAAGAGGATCACTCAGCGCTCCAGATGGCCATGATCCATTTTAAGAACTACCGGCCGAAGGTGTTCGAACCGCTCCGGTTGGTGGGTTGCCACCAACACGGCCGTGCCGTTGCGACTAACTCGAGCCAGATGCTCGACGATCTCCGCCGAGGTCTCCGCATCAAGGTTGCTTACCGGCTCATCTGCGAGCAGGAGAAATGGGTCGTTGACGAGCGCGCGTGCGATAGCGGCGCGTTGGCGTTCACCGGTCGAAAGGTGCGACGGACGGGCGTTCAGTTTCTGCGCCAGGCCGACCCGATTTAGAGCCCGGACGGCCCGCCCGCGGGAGTGATTAAGCGACGTCTCGCAACGCGCCGCAAGGATGACATTTTCAAGGGTTGACCGGTCGTCGAGGAGATGCAAATCCTGATGCACGATCCCAAGCCGGCGGCGCCACTGCGGTTTCAGACGATCGGGAAGTCCACTCGAACGAAACCGCTCGAGCGTGATTTCCCCAGCATCGGCGGCAAGTTCGAGCGAAATCAATTTGAGCAGCGTCGTCTTGCCGGCACCGGTGCGCCCGGTCAGCAGCGCAAACTCACCGCGCGCAAGGTCGAACGAAACGCCGCTTACGCCATGTCCTCCGGCATAACGATATGTAACATTTAGTAACTTAAGCATTTAATATAAAGGGCGGGATAACTCCCGCCCTCCTGATAATTATGCCACCTTCCTGCAGAGGAAATGCACCCGAAGCGATCCTGAGGATGGCGGACGACGACGAAACTCATCGGTCTCCTCGACAATTGTCAGCGGACTACGGCCCAGCAGTGCGCGCACTGTTCCGACCGGGTAGATACGTTGGATATGACGTTCCAGAAGCGGTTCGCCTCCCCCCGGCAGGGTGATCTCAAAGATATTCTCTTGAAGTCGCTGCTTCGCGTCGTAATGCATCCATCTAATGTAAGATAGATCGCTGCTGCGACCGCGCTCGCTGCGGTCGGTGAAGTGAATGCGAGAATTCGATTCGGTGCAGATGTCAAACAGGAAAAGCCCACCCGGTCGAAGCGCATTCGCCGCGGCGGCAATGAAATTGCTGAAGGCGTCTTCAGTCAGCAGGTAGTTGATCGAGTCATAGAGGCAAAGGAGGGAGTCATAGTGGTTGCGGGTGTCGAGCGACTCGAACGTGCCAACCGAGAATTGGGGCGCGTTCTGCATCCCGACGGACTTGGCACGGGCTCGCTCGATCATTCCCGGGGAGCGGTCGAAGGCTTCGACTCGGTAGCCATAGAGAGCCAGCAGCAACGCCGTCGTCCCTGTGCCGCAACCGCAGTCGAGCAGGATCGGCGGCGGATCGGCATCGGGTGGAGCCAGTCCATGGGTCGTTAGCAGATCGAGCGCAAAGCGCGACCAGCGCGAATAATCGACATGCGCCATCAGGTCGTCGTAGAGCGCCGCCAATGCGGTGTAGGGAGGCTGCTCAAGACCCGGCGGTGCTGGATTGCCGGCCTCTACAGCCTCCCCTTTCGATCTCCATAACTGCAATGCGATTTACCGGCTGTGCCCATTCATCCGCATAAAAGCCGGTACGTCGAAGTCCGCAGGCGGCTCACCGTCAAGGTCAACCTCAAGCCGGATGCGCGAGGGCGGAACGACTCTCGGCGGCTCGATCACCGGATCGCGGCGGATGATCGCCGGCTTGTCCATTTCCGTGCGCTGGGTGCGGGCGGAACGAAAGTCGGCGGTCGCTTCAGGCAGCACCGTTACGACCGGGGGAACCCGCCCGCCAGTGAAGCCGGTTGCGATGACCGTCACCCGGATCTCCTCGCCCGAGTTGTCGTCGATGACGGCGCCGAATATGACGTTGGCTTCATCGCCGGCGGCTTCATTAATCACCGTCATCGCTTCGTTCACTTCGTGGAGGGTCATCTCCGACGATCCGGTAACGTTGACCAGCACCCCCTTGGCGCCCGCAATCGAGACATCCTCGAGCAGCGGCGACGATATCGCCGCTCGAGCCGCCATTTCACCGCGCTGTTCACCCACCGCAATGCCGATCCCCATCATTGCATCACCGCCGCACTGCATCACCGTCCGGACGTCTGCGAAGTCGAGATTGATGATGCCTGAATTTGTGATCAGGTCGGTGATGCCGCGCGTCGCATCGGTCAGGACGGAGTCGGCTTTCTCGAACGCCTTCAGAAGCGTCGTCTTCACCTCGACGACGGAGAGGAGTCGCTGGTTCGGGATCACGACCAGTGTGTCGCAGTTGCCGCGCAATTCCTTGATGCCAGTGTCAGCGTAGATCATCCGGCGACGACCCTCGAAGATGAACGGCTTGGTAACGATGGCGACCGTCAGTGCTCCGGCGTCCCGCGCAAGTTGCGCGATGTGCGGCGCTGCCCCAGTGCCGGTGCCGCCGCCCATCCCGGCGGTGATGAAGACGAGGTCGGTCTCGGCGAGCACTTCTCGCAGGAACTCGGTATCATCCACGGCTGCCTTCTTCCCAACCTCGGGATTGGCTCCCGCGCCCAGACCGCGCGTCAGTAGTT
Source organism: Calditrichota bacterium (assembly GCA_016867835.1). Lineage (NCBI taxonomy): Bacteria > Pseudomonadati > Calditrichota > Calditrichota bacterium. The sequence goes on from VGIQ01000047.1 coordinate 16,905, forward strand.
TGCCAATCTGCACCTTGCGCGGGGCGAGGTTGCGGTCGAGCGCCTGGGCGTCGGTGTTGATGGTGATGAACTCGACCCCCTTCATACCGGACAGGATCATCCGGTCCACAGCGTTCCCGCCGGCACCGCCGACCCCGACCACCTTCATCCGGGCGTTGACGACCGGCTCGTCTGCGAACTTGATGGTAAGTGGAGTGATCATTCGCTCTCCCTGTAGGGATATGTTATTTTTTGAAATTCGTGGATTTGGAGGCTCCGCAGCTTTTGCCCAAGCCTCCTGCTGTTCTCACCTGGCGTCGAAACGCTTGATCCTCTGAGGGTGCAGCGACTATGTAAGCAGCGTCTCAAAAGCCGACCGGACCGAACTCCAGAGCCCTGTCGTCGCTCGCGGCCTTTGACGGCGCGGCGAGAAGGTAGCCTCCTCGGGGTCGTGCAGTGCGAAACTGATGAGGCCTACCGCGGTGGCAAAGGCGGGATTGTGAACTGTGTCCACCAGCCCGTAGATGTTGCGCGGATGCCCGATCCGGACCGGCCGCAGGAAAATCTCCTCAGCCAGGCCTTTGATGCCGCTCATCATTGCTCCGCCTCCGGTCAGGATGATCCCCGCCGAGATCAGGTCAGCGCATTCGACTCTCTTCAACTGGACTTGCACCAGGCGCAGGATTTCCTCCAGGCGCGCTCTGACCACAGCGTTCAACTCGATGGGATCGACGAGCCGTCCGCCAAAGTCGCCATCGCCCTCGATGGTGAACCGCTCCGAAACTCCGACCGGTGGAGTAACCGCCGCATGATCGATCTTCAGCCGCTCGGCCATATCGGGTGAGACTCCCAACACCTGGGCGATATCGCGGGTGACATTGATGCCGCCAAGCGGGATGATCGAGGTGTGCTGGAGCGACCCATTCATATAGACCGTGATGTCGGTCGTCCCGCCGCCGAGTTCGATCATCAACGCCCCGATCTCCATCTCGTCGGGCGTCAGAACTGCGAAACTCGAAGCCAGCGGCTGCAGGATCAGTTTTCTCAGGCTTATGCCGGCATTGCGGATGACTCGCTGTATGTTCTGTGTCGTCGTCACCAGCCCGGTGATGATGTGGACGTCGGCTTCGAGACGCCGACCGCTGATGCCGATCGGGTTGGGGATCTCCGATTGATCGTCGATAGTGAAGCCTTGCGGCATCACATGGAGTATTTCCCGATCGGTTGGAAGCGCCACTTCCCGGGCTTTGTCGAGGACCCGGGCGATGTCTTCGTCGGAGACGACAGTGTCGCGAGGGTTGTTCTTTCCACGTGCAACGGCCACTATGCCCCGGCTGTTGAGCGACCGAATCTGGTCGCTGGCAACTGTCACAAAGGCTTCGCGCACCTTGACGCCGGCCATATGCTCGGCTTCTTCTACGGCGTCCTGCACGGAGTCTATCGCCTTCTCCATTCCGACGATTACCCCCCGCTTGATGCCGGTCGAAGGCACGGTTCCAACGCCGACGATTTCGATTTCGCCGTCGTCTTCGACCTCGGCGATAATCGCGGTTATCTTTGTCGTGCCGAGGTCGATGCCAACCAGTGTTTTCGCAGTCGCCATTATTGCCTCTCAGGTGGGGAACCCAGGGGAGCGTCTTGCGCTGACAAGACCGCCCTCACCCGTCGGTTCCGGTAACGACCAGTCCGGGGTGGCGCAGGTCGATGTATTGCGATTTAATGGAGAGGTCCCGCCCCTTCTGGTCCAGGAACTGCTCCAACTTGGTGAGCGTAACGTCATCCTCCGGGTCGAGCGCCTTTACGAGTGCGCCGCCCTCGCGTAGCCGCAGTTCGATCCGCCCCTTGACGACAGCGGCTTCCCCGAGATGCCGGTAAAGCGCGGGAAAGTCTCGCTCAAGCCGCAGGATAAGATTCAGTAATTTCCTATACTTCGGGGCTGCCCCCGGCGTCCCGATTGGGACATCTGCGGTAATGAGCGGCAGATCGACCTTCTCGCCTATTCCGGCAAGCGGAAAGAGCATTCCGCCCGAGTCGATCAGCATTATGCCGCCAGATTCTGAACGCCCCGATCCCGTTAGTGTCATCGCGACGGCTCGTCGCTCGGTAATGTTGATGACGAGGCGGCCCGGTGGTCGCCGGACTACTCGCGCCTTCTCAACTCCCGGCACCTTCTCGATCCGTGCCGCAACGGCATCGAGTGGAAGGTTCATCAGCGACGCGCCTAACGGCACTCCGGCAGCCTGTCGGATATCGGCTTCGGCAAGCCGGACGACACCGAGCACTTCGACCGTTCGAACCCGGTCCCAACCCAATTTCAGAGTCCAGCCGTTGACGAATTGTCCGGCGGCGGTGAGCGCCAGACCGGACAATGCAATCCCGGCAGATATCAGGGCCACCTTGACCGGACGAATACCCGCTCCTTTCCTGACACGTCTGAGAGTTGGCTTATCCTCGCGGTTCAATCGTCGAATCCCTCATCGGGCGGTGCCGCGAAGCCGAGCGTTCGCAGTTCCAGTTTCAGTTCGACCCCTTGCGTTTGATAGACCATGGTGCGGATTCGTCGGATGAGCGTTACGATGTCCGATGTCGTCCCGCCGCGAGCGTTAACGATGAAATTGGCGTGTAAAGGCGAAACCTCAGCACCTCCGGCGGTCTGGCCCTTTCCGCCGGCCGACTCGATCAATCGTGCAGCGAATCCCCCCGGCGGATTCTTGAAAACGCTCCCGGCCGAGGGCAGCATCATTGTGTTGCGGCGGAACCGCTCGGCTATCGTCTCCTCGACCACCTTAAGCACGTCCTTCGATCGCCGGCGCGGAAGGACGAACCGGGCTGTTACCACCGCTTTATTCATTAAGCCCGGTGCCGAGCGATAGGCAAATCCGACATCACTCTTGCTCATCTTTACCAACCGGCCATCCGGGGTGGCTGTTTCGACCTCTACCAGGTGATCAGAAATGGCCATCCCGAAGGCTCCGGCATTCATCGAAAGGCCCCCGCCGACACCGCCGGGGATGCCGGCCAGTTTCTCCATCCCCCCCAGCCCCTCTTCCGCAGCCAGCCGGACGACATCCCCCAGCCAGGCACCTCCGCCGGCGACAAGTTCGTCGCCCCTGACCACAATGTCTCGCGCAACGTCCGATAAATCGGCAAC
>VGIQ01000048.1 GCA_016867835.1 Calditrichota bacterium
AGCGATAAGATCAAAATGAGGGTAGTTTCCAAACTGAGAGCGATGAAAATAGACCCACTCCTTCTCGGGTCGCGGATCCTGGATAAAGTCGCGCGGAATGCAGACCAGAACCCGACCATTGGAAGCGCCGCGATTGACGACCCAGACATTGCCCAAAGGATCGGTTTCAACTGCCGGCGCAAGAACTAATGTCGCTTCAGCCCCGGAAAAGCCGTATCCGACCAATCTGGCTCCGGTCTCGGCTGAATGATCGAAGGTCGCGTAGGTGCCGTCCGGTGCAAAACGCGCTATGCCGCCAAAGAAGGACCCCACCCAGATACCTCCGTCGTAGTCCAGGGCAATATCCCTTGTCGGCGCCGAGAAGATGCGCTCGGTTAGTTGCGGTCCTACCCAATTGCGCCAGGTCAGACCGGTTCGGCGGGAAAGTCCATACTCGCCGCCCTGTCTGCCACCGGTCAGCAAAAGGTCACCGTCGGGCGTGAAGGCGAATGCCCAAACCATATTGGTCGAAGGCCCATTGGGGAGATGATCGACCCATGCCCCGTCAACCAGCCTTGATAGACCACCGACATTCCCCGAAGTCCGTAGTGAACTGATCCACACTTCACCGCTGCTGTCCTTCAAGCCGGCCGATAGATTTGGTCGCGCGGCGCCAATGCGTTCCAGCACCGAACCATTCCAATACCAGAGCCCGTTGCGTCCTACCGCCCACAGTGTATCGCCCTGAACTTCGACCCGAACGATGTCGGTCCGGATGTCAATCCTACGCCAGGACGAGCCATTCCAGGCTGCAAGACCGCCTCCGGTCGCGGCTAGTATCTCGCCGCGATAGCGAGCCAGTGAGCGCACATCGACCGACGGCAATCCGTGGTTGGTATTGTGAACCCGCCAGTCTGATGAACTGAGCGGCGATCCGGCCGTCAGATTCCCAATCGCAACCCCAAGTGGAGTCGCAGCCCATAACGCGCTGTCAAGCAAGAGGATATCCCGCACCGGCTGATCTTCGATACCGGATCCCAGACGACGATATTCTTCAAACCACACCCAACGATCGTGCTCGGCAACGAATAGAAGTCGGGAAATTCCCCTGTTGGTGCCAACATAAATCCCACGCTGGTCCAACTGGATCGAATTTATGGCCGAAAGACCGGCTTCCCCGGCAAGCGAGGATACCGTGTGCGTCGCGCCGCTCCCCGGAAGCCATCGTTGAATCATTCGATTGTCGAATCCCAGCCATAGCCCTCCGCTGGCATCTTGTGTGATCAGACCTATCCCCACTCCGGCCAGACCATCGATCATCGTGAGTAAGTCGAATTGCCCGTCATTGGGATCGAAAACGCTTAATCCGCCCTCTGTTGCACACCAAAATCGACCATCCTGATAGACAACATCGCGAATACTGCGCTGATCGGTCAGGATGTCCCATTCCTTAGCACCAACCAATCCCACCAACAGGAGACATCCAACTACAACACCTCTCTTTATAAAGCAATTCATCGCGCCTCTTTGGAGAGATTATCTTTATCAACCTTGTATAGCGTATAGAACCATCGCTCCGAAGGCATACCCAGCATCGCACCATGAACTTCCATCGTCTGCAACGGAATGTAATGGCCGGTCCCGGCTAACCGCTCCCTGCCTCGAGACTTGTCAAGGACGTAGTCCGGCACTCCAGCCGGCCAGTAGAGTTCGTCCAGGATCATCCGGTCAAGAGAATGTCCAATCCGGAATGGTATGACTTCCGGGCTGACCAAACCTTCGATGTCGATGATCCGCCGGTCTGCGTAATACCCGAATATGCCTACATCGGAGAGAGCAATACTCGCGTCCGCCGGAGTCTGCGTGTTTGCATAAGCAGCCATCTGTTTAAGAGCATCGGTAGTCTCGCGAAAAGCACGGGTAGGAGGAAGAACCAGGGCATACATCAGTGCCATATGTTGAATGACAATCAGACCTGTCAAGGGAATGACCCAACGGTCGATCTTATAAGCCGGCAGACGGTTCCGGACGAATTGCAATGCTCCAAATCCTCCTATAAGAAGCGGCGGCAGGCATACCAACAGATACCTCGATTGAACGAATACCCCCCGGGCAGCATAAAAGGCAGCCGGTATCAGTGCCCAACAGACAACTAGTGCCGCAAGCCGTGTTGTTTGTACAGTCGCACTCCACTTTCCCTTAATCAGCATCCACAGGACTACTGCGCCCAACACGATTTCGATCCCGTGTCCGGCTATGAATATGGCTAAGGTGCGCTTCACTATCACAAAAAAGTCAAACAACGATGGCAGCACCGCATCGGTCTTGATTCGTGCCGGGTTGGGGATTAGTGTCCCAAAAGTAAGTCCCGCATAGATGTGCCAGGGGAGGGTGACTAAAAGACTTATGCCTATAAATATCAATGCATTACGAATGGACTCGGAGCGCCATCTGTCAAGCGCAAATAGTAGGATGACACCCAACAACTCCGGCCTTGTCAGCATAGTGAGCCCGGCGCAAAAACCCGCTGCAATCGTCCGCCTCTCAAGATGGAACCTGGCTGTAAGAAGCAGGAGTAACACTGCCAACGTTGCTTCCATCCCGGATGCCGACCAGCGTGCCAGCCAGATGTTGACTGCCCAGACTAACGTTGCCGAAACTGAAAAGCGCTCCTCAAGTCCAACAATCCGGCTAAACTTGTAGAAGACCGGAATCGTCAGAAGCCCGGACATGATGGATGCACTCTTCACGAGGATCAGCCCCGGCTCGACGAAACGCGCAGCGAGTGCCAACAGCAGTGTCCAAAGTGGCGCTGTTATGCCATAGGACGGTTCTCCCGGGTTAAAGGCAAAGCCATGACCCTCTGCAAGGTTGCGGGCGAAGGTGAGATGGATGAAGGCGTCATCAGCAATAAAACCGATGAGCGGCCACTGGAGGGCGAGATAGAGCAGGCTCCCGGCAGCGGTAACTAAGGCAAACGTGCGGGACTTCCGAATTGTCAGAGAGACTTCCAGAGATTGGCGAGTTCGATAGCGGCAAGCGCCGCGTCCCAGCCCTTGTTGCCCGATTTGGTGCCGGCTCGTTCGACGGCTTGCTCGATGGTGTCAGTGGTCAAGACCCCAAAGGTAACCGGAACCCTCCCCTGCATTGCGACCTGTGCCACGCCTTTGGCCACTTCTGCTGCTACATAATCGAAGTGCGGCGTCGCGCCCCGAATAACCGCACCGAGACAGACAACTGCGTCATATTTGCCGGACGACGCCAACTTGAATGCCGTCGCTGGAATGTCGAAAGCGCCCGGCACTTTAATCACTGTGCAATGCGCTTCACCATCCCCGTGTCGTTCGATGCAATCGATCGCACCTTCCAACAGCCTCTGGCCTATGAAATCGTTGAACCGGCTGACAAGCAGCGCGAAATGCAAGCCTCGCGATGAGAGTTGACCCTCAAGTGAAGTTGTATTCATTCAGGCAGGGTCCTTAGATTAGAAGTATTTGTTTATGATCTAATGCTTTAATGCATCTTGAGATATTCCAGCGATCAGACCTCGATCCCTACCAGACGGTTATAAACCGTCCAGGGCCCCATCGGCTCCTTGAACCTCTTCCCTATCACCCGCACGACCTGAAAAACATGCGTCAAATCGTGCGCCGGCCAGGTGGCGATCAGGTTGCCAAGCGTTACACGCCCGAACGACGGATGCGTTCCGGTGCGTGACAGGTCTGCCTCCGCTAAGTCGAGTCCGGTTAACCAGGATACATTCCCCGACCGTAATGTCAGGAAGTCATCGAGCAAGTCGTCCATCGACTTCCCTGAAGACTCGCGAAATTGCGCTTCCCGGTCGAACTGCGGGAAGGTCGAACCCTCTCCAGTTTCGAGGATCATCGATATGCGCTGCCGCCAGGATGCACGTTCAGCATAGTTTAAATGCCCGATTACGTCGAAAGCGCTCCAGGTCTCAGGACCTTCAGTGGCGCGGACGACCTCCTCCGGAAGGTGGCGCAATAATCCATCGAAAAGCACCGGGGTGCGAGGCAGAATAGTGAGGGCTTCAGCGAGAACGTTTATCATTGATTTGACTACGCGACAGTTTGTCTAACGATCCAACTCCCCGCCGATCATATTGACCGATCCGAAGATCGGAATTACGTCCGAAATCATTTGACCGATGATCATTCGGGGCATCGCAGCCACCAGCGGGAAGCAAGGCGGTCGGCAGCGGCATTTGTAAGGGGTGTCGGTGCCTGTAGATATAACGTAGAAACCCAATTCGCCATTGGCGCCCTCAACGGCTTGATAGACCTCACCCGGCGGCGGCTGAATGCCATGCCCGTCCATGATCAACTTGAACTGGTGCATAAGGCCCTCAATGTTGCCATAGACATCGACCTTGTCGGGCAGGGTGATGTGCTTGTCGTCAGTGGAAACCGGTCCACCTGGCAGGCGGTCGAGCGCCTGATCGACAATACGGAGGGACTGCTCCATCTCGTAGAGGCGCACCATATAGCGGTCATAGACGTCGCCGATGGTGCCGACCGGAATGTCGAAGTCGAATTCGTCGTAGTTCAGATAGGGCTGGTCGCGCCGGACATCGAATGCCACTCCCGATGCCCGCAGGAGCGGTCCGGTGAATCCCCAGGATACCGCATCCTCCCTGGGCATCGTCCCGACGTTGCGATAGCGGTCGATGAAGATGCGGTTCTTGGTAATCAATTTGTCGAGTTCCTTGATCACTTCCCTCACCTTCGGAATGCGCGTCCGAACGGCGTCGGGGAACTCCGAGGGAACATCTGCCATTAGCCCGCCGACCCGCGTCCAGTTCGTCGTTACTCGCGCTCCACAAGCCATCTCGACGATTTCCCAAATCCACTCCCGCGCCTTCATCGCGTAGAGGAAGGCGGTCATGGCGCCCGTCTCCATCACCTGCGCTCCGACACAGGTGAGGTGGTCGGCTACTCTCGACAACTCGGACATGATGACGCGCAGATAAACGCCGCGCTCCGGCACTTCAACGTCGAGCAGTTTCTCTACCGCGAGGCAGTAACCGACATTGTTGATCATCGCCGAAACGTAGTTGAGGCGGTCGGTATAGACGATCGCCTGGTTCCACGGGTGGCGCTCGACCATCTTCTCAAAGGCGCGGTGCAAAAATCCGATGTCAACCGAGGCGTTGACGATCACTTCGCCATCGAGTTCAAGGTTAATGCGGACGATGCCGTGCATCGCCGGGTGGCTCGGTCCCATCGCCAGTGCCATATTGCCGCTGGCCGGGAGGATCATTTCACGGGTGGTGGTCATTCGGTGCGGGGTCGATATCGAAGACGATTGTTTCAATATAAGCCTGACCCTATTCAAAGCCAAGCCTCCCGCCGAAAGCGCGCGAGGTGCAACTCTTTCAACGGGAGGCTTGCTACTTCGAAAGGGTAGTCCTATGCCGCAACGGCGGCAAGTGCCTCGACTTCTTTCAGAATCTTCCCGGTGGTCGTAATCCGGGCGAATCCGAGCGCGAGATTGAGCAAACTTGCCAGGTGCATCTCCTCGCAGATCGAGCCGGTCGCATCGGCAAGAAAATGAACCCGGTAATCGCGGTAGTAGGCGTCGCGGGCTGTCGATTCGCAGCACATGTTGGTCATGATGCCGCAGATTACGAGGTCTTCGACCTTCAAGACGCGCAGGACAGTCTCGAGGTCGGTGTTGTAGAATGCCGAGTAGCGGTGTTTTGCGACGACCTTTTCACCGGGCAGCGGTGCGATGTCAGGATGCACCTCCGACTCCGGCGTCCCATCGACGCACATTCCCTGCCACCACCAGCCCATGATGCCGGCGTCGTTGAGCGCTGCATCGTGGACGTGACGGGTATAGATAACCGGCCGGTTCGCCTGGCGAAAGGCATCGATAAGCTGCCGGACGTTACCCATCACCGCCGGGCCGCCTTCAGTGAATGTCGGTGAACCGGGAGTCAGGAAGAAGGTCTGCATATCGATCACCATCAGCGCCGAACGGTCGGCGAGGGCAAAGTCGTGAGAATTGAAGGGCGCGATCCGGCCGAGCCAGTCGGAGGTTCGTTCGTTGAGATTGTCGCGCGATACGTAAGGGGACATTCGTTCCTCTTAAGAGATGTTGATGATTATTGGGTGACCTTAGGTCTCGACGGAAACGAACCAGCACTTCAGATATTCGGTCTCAGGGTGACCCGGCAGGATCGGGTGATCGGGCGAATGGCCTCCGGCGGCCGCAAGCCGTATTCGACGGCTTTCGCGGGCTGCAGCCTCACCTATCACGGCAAGGTGCATCTCCCGTGTCATCAAGTGCGAACATGAACAAGTAACCAGCATCCCCCCCGGCGCAACGACTTTTACAGCCGCCCGATTGAGCGCCAGGTAGGCTCTTCTCCCGGCGGCGACTGCACTCCGGTTCGGTATCAATGCCGGCGGATCGAGGATGACCACATCCCACCGGCTGCCACGTGATGCCGCATCCTTGAGAAAAATCTCTACATCGGCCTCAACGAAGAGTGCCCGGTCTGAAAGACCGTTTCGACGGGCATCCTCCATCCCCCAGGAGATCGCCCTGCCCGAAGAATCGACCATGACTGCTTCCCCGGCTCCAGCAGCAACTGCCGACAGCCCCCATGCGCCGGTATAGGAGTAAAGATCGAGCACCCTGGAGCCGGGGCTAATGAAGCGGTCGGTTAGCAATTGCCGGTTGGCAAACTGGTCAAGATAGAAGCCGGTCTTCTGCCCGTCAAGCGGATGCGCCGAAAGAGTCAACCTCCCTTCACTAAACTGGATCTCCGCGTGCGTCGTTCCGGTCAGTTGACGATCCGCTTCGGGGAGGCCTTCCAATCGGCGATAGGGACTCTGGCCCTTCAAAAAGATGCTCTGTGGTTCAATAACCGCTTCCAGTGCCGCTACGACTTCACCCAGCCTTGCTTCTATCCCGGCGGTGAGGGACTGGAGGACCAAATGGCCGGCATAGTGATCGACGACAAGACCCGGTAGACCGTCCGACTCGGAATAGATCAGTCGATAGGCACGACCCGACAGGTCGTCACCTCCTCCCAACCGGATCCGGCGATACTCCAGCGCATTTGCTATCCGACGCCTAAAGAGACCCTCATCCCACGCTTCTTCGCCACGCGTCAGAAGCCGGACGGCGATGAGCGAGTGCGGGTTGACATAGCCGCGTCCGAGGAGCCGCCCACGAGACTCGCAGAGCGACACCGCGGAGCCGGGCGGAAGATCTTTCAGGCTCTCGCGAATCTCACCGGCGAAGGCCCAGAGGTGCCCGGCGGCGATGCGAAGATGCTTTTCCGGCTTGAGGTGGAGCGTGTTGTAATTCAATGACTAATGACCAATAACTAAGGACTGATGACCAATGATCAACAGCCGGCGATCAATGGAAGGGAGAGAAGTTTGCCGCGACGAAAGTCAACGACAAGGAACCAATTAAGGTAGGAACCTGAAGCAATGGAGGGCAACTATCTAAAGGGGCAGACGTCGAAGGGCTGAAATGTTGCAGGTTCCGGCGGGCTTAAGCAGGCCGAGGTTGTATGTCCGGGGCTCGTCGCGTATCTTATTAGGCATTAGACATTGGTCATCGGAGAGGTGGCCGAGCGGCCGAAGGCGCACGCTTGGAAAGCGTGTGTAGGGCACAACTCTACCGCGGGTTCGAATCCCGCCCTCTCCGCGACTTTAGTGAGCAAGCAGGCAAGTGGACAAGTAGGCAAGCAACCGGGAGGGAGTATTCACTTGTTCACTTGCCCTTTTGCTCACTTCAACAATACCACCTTTCTCTGCAACGCATGCCCTCCGATCTCTAACTGGATTAGGTAGAAACCCGCGGGGATCCTATTGGCGTCCCAATTCAATAGGTGCCTCCCCGCCTCCAGCCGACTAGTTGGTGTTAGATTCTCCATGATTCGCCCTGCCAGGTCTACAACGCGCATGTCCATTATCTTTCCTGCCATAGAGACTGGCACGTCGAATTCGATTGTCATTGCAGAATTGAACGGGTTGGGGAATGCCGACAGCGAAAGGGTGGGCGCGAGTGGTGAATCCCCCTCAACGCTTTCAATGACCTCGCCACGCAGCCCAACTCGTACAATCGGTTCGTCAGGGTCGTCGGATTCAATGTTTACAACATTCCAAAGCGCCTCAACGGGAAGAGGATGGAAAGTGAAGTCAAGAGTAAAAGACTCACCTGGCCCAAGATTGAACGGCAATCGAGGTATAGAGTCGATTTCAATTGTTGCGACAATCTCCAAGTAGATGCTGTCGATTTCAAGAGGTGTCCAGCCTATATTCGACACTTCAAGACTTCTCATTGACGACTGGCCGTAAAGAGTGGGTGGAAAGACGATCACCTCAGTCGGCACGTCAATGTCTCTCTGATGGAATGGGTAAGCCCCCATATCGGCGCGGGTGCCGTCGGGATCGCGCGGTGAATCGGGGTCACCGGCGTCGATGCAGGGGGAATTGGCGCGGAGATGGAAGTCGTCCTCGTCCGGATCGACGAAGCGCGGATCGGCATTCAGAATCTCATCCCATCGCTCGACCAGGTCATTCCCACCGTTCAGGTCCACGGCGTCCCGGCCGCCTTCGATGTCCGAATAGAGCGCGTAGATAGACGGCCAGCCATTGCCGGAGGGAACGCAGTAGATTTGTCCGGCGCCATTGTTCCAGAGGATAGAGTTCTTGAACAAGGGCGAAAAGCCGAAACTTGCTGCAATGGCTCCCCCGCCCTCCTCAGCCCGGTTGCCGTATATCGTGCAGTTGACGAAATCGATGCGCGCCCGGTCGCGGCCATAGGCGACGCCGCCGTAACTTATGGCAGTATTGCCCATGATGAGGCAGTTCTCGACCAGCATCCGGGCGCCGTGAAGGACTGCCAGCGCCCCACCAAAAGACGCTTGATTATTGATTATCACTCAATTGCGCAAGTGAAAACTGCCGAAAAGCGCGCCGCCCTCGAATGCGAAGTTGTCCTGAAACTGGCAATGCTCGATCAGGATGTTCGGTGGCCAGACCAGCGAGCCGGTATTCTCCCATATTCCGCCGCCGGCATCCCGTAGCGAAACGCCGTTTTGAATGGTGAAGCCGACCACCTTGGTCCCGGATGGCGCTCCTCTGCCAAATGCGATGACCCGTCCCATTTCGTCGCCGTTCAAGACAGTTTGGTCGATCAGGCGCTCGTCGGGATCGAGCAGGTAGGTCCCCGCCAGCACGATGCGGCGGTTGGGAAAGTTGAGGTTGGCGGGGCGATATTCACCCGGAGCAACGAGGACGGTGTCGCCGGATTCGGCTGCGTCGAGGGCGGCTTGAATCGATTCGAAGTCGTCCGGGACGTTGAGGATGCGGGCGTGGGGTTCGCCGATTACGGCGAGCGAAAGGAGTAAGACTGCGGGGAGTGGGAACCGGGACATATTAGCCTCCGGAAAACATTGCGGGCTTAACCCCGATTCACCTTACCAATCGTCGATCTTACGGCGAGGTGGATCGGGCACTTCATCCTTCGACTTTCATCCTTCATCCTAACGGAGCGGCTGACCGGGCTCGAACCGGCAACATCCAGCTTGGGAAGCTGGTACGCTACCATTGCGTCACAGCCGCTTGGTGAGATAATCCAACTTATGAAATATAGGCTTGCGTCTGTCGCATGTCAAGCAACTCGAGCGAAGCCGCGCAGAAGTAGTCGGCGATAGTGCGCAGACCGGTTTCTCTTGCTAAATTATACATAAGTGAGGTGTCGGGACGATTTGCCGGGCAGCCGGCCGACGACCGGATCACCTCCTCCTTGAATCGCGAGTTTCTAAACCCTGAACCCACTGGAGACGTCTGTGCCTCCCTCAAGCCTCACCCGGGCTATCGACGACAGCGCCTGGGACCGTAAGGAATTCGACTGGACCGGCAAGACCTTTTACTTCACCACCTATCTCAACCTCCTCGGGTTGCCTATCGGACTCCCCGGAAAACTCGAGCAACTGAACCGCGACGTCCGGACGGCCGGACACAAGATCAAGAACCCGATGGTCTTCATTCAGGTCGGCAAAGTGAAGGCCCGGGCGATGGTCGAGATTGAAAAGCCTGAAGCGCTCGATTCGCAGGTCTTCACCTACGACATCCCGACCAACGTCGATTCTATCGTCCACTATGGCGGGCCTTCGACCTTGGCTCGCGGCGTCGAGCGTCTGAAGGAGCGGGTCTATTCCCGCCGGACGATGGAGCCGCGTGAGATCTACTACCTCTATCAGGATAATCCCGCTGAGAACAAGATGCTCCTGGTCGGGCTTACCTGAAGTTAGGTTCAATGACAGAGTAACATTCAGGGCTTTCAATGGACGACAAGATCAAGTCTCTCCTCTCCGGTATCACTTGGATCGGGCATGCCAGTTTTCGAATCGAAAACGCCGGACGGGTTATCTACACCGATCCTTGGAAACTCCCCGCCGGTATCGGCGGTGACGGCGACTTCGTTCTGGTAACCCATGACCATTACGACCACCTCTCGGCACCGGACATCAGAAAGGCGCTGAAAAAAGGTGGAAAAGTGATCATGCCGGAATGCTGCCGGTTAAAGTTCCCAACGGCTGACCGGTATGTCCTGCCCTACACCAAACTCCGCTACGAAGGTCTCGATCTCTATGTAACCGCTGCTTACAACACTGATAAGTCCTTCCACACACGGGAAATGGGGCACGTCGGCTACATCCTCGACCTGGATGGTGTTAAAGCCTATCAGACCGGCGATTGCGATGCCTTCCCTCATATGCGAGACTTTTCATGCGATGTCGTTCTTCTGCCGGTTTCTGGTACCTATGTAATGGATCCGGTTACGGCTGTCGATGCCGTCCGGATGCTGAATCCAAAAGTCGCCATCCCGATGCATTACGGCGATCCTGACGTTGTCGGAAGCCGGGCCGATGCCGAACGGTTCAAAAGTCTTGCACCATGTGAGGTGGTCATTCTCGATCCCTTGCGGTGAGCGAACGATTGGCAGACGAGACTTCACACGTCACCAAGGATCAGGTAGTGCATATCGCCGATCTGGCCAGACTCTGCCCATCGGCTGAAGAGGCCGAGCGCCTCTCCCGTGAAATGTCCCAGATCGTTGATTTCATCGGTCAGTTGAGTGAACTCGATACCGCGGGTGTCGAGCCGCTTCATCATGTCTTCGGTCAGACGACCGTCCTCGGCGACGATGAGCCTGTTCCATCGCTCCCCACCGGGACTGCCCTAAAGAATGCTCCAGCGCGTAAAGACGACTACTTCCTGGTGCCGAAGGTGATTGAGAAGTGATGAATGTTAATGGTGACAGCCACTTGAATCCTCAGCGAAGGAACATCTCATCCGGTTCACCCTGGGAGCCTATAATAGGCTATAGCCGTGCGGTGAGTATAGGGGGGCTGGTGTTCGTTTCGGGGACTACGGCTACGGACGAATTCGGCAATGTGGTTGGTGAAGGTGACGTCTATGTGCAAACCCTGTGCGCACTGCGAAAGATAGATCAGGCGCTGTCTGAAGCCGGATCTTCCAGGACCGACGTAGTCCGAACGCGAATGTTCGTCACCGACATCTCAACCTGGAAGGAGGTCGGTCGTGCCCACCAGGAGTTCTTTGGTAATATCCGCCCGGCAGCGACAATGGTTGAAGTCAAGAGACTTATCTCACCCGGACTTTTGGTGGAGATTGAAGTAGATGCCGTGACCGGAGAGCCTTACCATCTGACTAATCGAACCTGAAGCGACTCCACCCTCAACGATGATCCTCGGCATCATCCCCGCACGCATCGCCTCAACCCGCCTCCCCGGCAAGATGCTCCTCGACATCGGTGGAGAGCCGCTTCTCTGGCATACCTGGAATCATGCCCGACTGGCAACTCGGATCGACCGGCTGGTTATTGCTGCAGGCGATGATCAAATCGCCTCTGCAGCACGCTCCTGGGGCGCTGAGGTGGTGGAGGTTTTCGAGGATGTCCAGAGTGGGTCGGATCGGGTCTGGAGGGCTTACCAACTAACCGCGCGGCGAATCGCGGAATATGCGGGTGATGATATCGTTCTCAACATTCAGGGTGATGAACCGCAGATTGACCCCGGGACCATCGATGCGACGATCGGGACGCTTTTAAGCGATAAAGATGCCGGTGTTGGCACCGCAGTCACTCCCATTACAGTCGAGTCGGATTACCTCTCACCAACTGTAGTCAAAGTCGTGCTCGATGCCCAATCTCGCGCTCTCTACTTTTCGCGTTCGCCCATACCTCACTACGTTTCATCTCGCGCCTCGGACGGCACACCACGATCTTACCGCCATATGGGTCTCTATGCTTATCGGGCGTGGGCTTTGGAACGATTTGCCGCACTGCCGCCCTCAGCGCTGGAGAACGCCGAACGGCTCGAACAGTTGCGTCTTCTAGAGGATGGCGTTAGGTTCGCCGTCGCGATAGTGGAAAGTGCCGGTCAGGAAGTGAACACCGAGGAAGACCTCGAAAAGGTGCGAAGCCGTTTGAGGTCATAATCTGGAAATAGATCCGGAGTGAACTTGCCCATTCCCCTGGTCTCAATGATGAGACGTGGTCATTCCACCCCCGATTCTCGTAGAAGATCGATCAATTCGGCAAGCAACTGCTTCAGACTTTCCGGCGATTCGTAGCGCAAACTGATCCGGTCCTTGAAGATGTGCACCTCCTCGCGCGACCTGGCATATTCACGCAGTTCCGGCAGCAGGTCCCATTTCTCATAAGGCTTGCGCTTTCTTTGACGCTTATCTATCTCGCGCTGAATCAGTTGCTTGAATTGCTCGATGCCCCCCCCCGCACCTTGCTCCATCAGTTTCAACCGGACTCGCTCCACCGGTATCTCCGATAGCGCCAGCGCCTTCCTCAAGGATAGTTTTCCCTCGGCCACCGCTTCCTGAATATCCTTGGGCAGCGTTAAAAGCGCCAATCGATCGGAAATGAAGCCTGCTGACTTTCCAATCCGGGCAGCCATTTCGCGATAGGTCATTCCGGTCTGGTCGATCAAATGCTTGATCGCGAACGCTTCTTCGAATGGTGTAAGGTCGGCCCGCTGCAGGTTCTCAATGAGTGAGTAATGAAGGACTTCATCTTCGCTCAGATCGACGACAATGCACGGAACGCTGTTTAGACCGGCGCGCTGTGCCGCCGCCAGTCGGCGATGCCCGGCGATGAGGAGATACCGCTTACGCCCCTTCTTATAGACGAGGAGCGGCTCAAGAATCCCGATGTCGCCTATCGACGCCGCAAGTTCTTCCAGCCCCTCCTCCTCTATACTGGAACGCAACTGATGAGGATTGGGATAGACGTAGCCGATCGGCAATAACTGCGCGTTGTCAAGGCCGGTCGGCTTTGTGACTACCTCTACTTCAGCCGGGCCCTCCTCCCGCGACACTATCTCTTCCGTCTCTAGATCTGCCGGAGATATCCCGCCAACCGGCAGAATGTCTTGCTCGTCCAATGATCTCCTAACTGCGTTTACTATGCGATCCGTCGGGTGACAACCTTGACCAGAAACTCCCACCTCTTCTGGCTCCTGATGCACCCTGATGGAATCTTGAGGAAAGATATTATAGGCAATATGCTATTTGTAGTCAAGCGTCTAGGGCGATTTGCATCGTTTGAAACTTGGGATATCCACTTTCCTAAGAGTCGCAAAATCGTCTCTCAGGGACGCGTTCATTACTCGCTGGTTATCTCTTTCGAATCAGCCCCACCACTCCCAATCCGGCAGTCATTGCCAGCAATATAGCCGGAGCGAGCGGCAAGTCAAGCCTCAAGGCTGCAACGATCCCTACAAGGGTAGTGAGTGCCGAGAATACCCATCCTATTGCAAGCCGGACTCCAGTCCGATCGGATAGAAGGATACCCGCCGATGCCGGTATGACCAACAACCCAAAGACAAGCAGTATTCCCGCCATTCGCACGGCCAACGTCACCACTAATCCGAAAAGGCTGTAAAAAAGCAAATCCCAATAGAACAGGTTCATACCTTTCTGCAGTGATTCGACGGGATGGACGGTCACCAGAAGAAAACGCTTCCTTAAAAGAAAGTGAACCACTCCTATGACAAGATAAATCAAAGCCGTAGTGGCAAGTTGCTTAGGGGAGACCGTCAGGAGCATCCCGATGAGCGCCTCTCTTAGGTGCTCGGTACCGCCGGGAGTGCGCGAGAGCAGCATGATCGCCAATGCCTGTGCTGAAACAAAGACGATCCCAATATAAGCCTCAAGCGGCACGCTATCGGCCGCCCGACGTAAGAACGCAATCACTAATGCCCCCACAAGTGTCGAAGCGAGGGCGAGGGCATAGCCGGATAGTCCTTCACCACCCCAGCCAAGGACCAGCCCTGCAGCAACTCCTAACGCTGCCATCTGAGCCATTGCCAAGTCAACGAAGATCACTCCCCGCCGGACAATGTGGAATCCGAGATAGGAATGCATCCCGCCGAGAACAAGCGCTGCTGCGAGCGCTGTTCCAACCAACGGTAAGGCTTCGATGAGTGTCGTCACCGGACATCTCCTGCTATCCCGCCGACGATTTGATCTATATGATCAAAGTAGTCGTCCGGGCTGATGCCGCCGCAGGACGGTGACGCTATCAGGATCCTCATACCCGCTCGCCGCGCCAGGAACCTGCCGGCATCCGCGGGATAAAACGGCTCCTGCAAGAGCAATCCGACCTTGTTTGTCGTGACAAGGTCAATCAACTTCTCAAGGTGCGACGCCGTCGGCGGGATGCCGGGATAAGGCTCGACAACACCGACTATCTCAAGGTTGAATGCCGCAGCCAAATAGACCCACGACTGGTGATAGGTCAACAACTGAAGGCTCGGCGTAGAAAGCAGTTGCCGTTGCCACTCTACTTTTCGGCGGTCTGTTTCCTCTTGAAATGCGGCAAGCCGGATAAAGTAGTGTTCGCCACCCGGGGGATCGACCTTCGCCAATGCCGAAGCGATCGTCGCGGCAACTTGAGCACCGCGCGACGGATCGAGCCAATAATGCGGATTGCCAAAGGGATGGACATCGCCCATCTCCGCCGATACCCGTCCAGCGGACTTTTCCAATGTCTCGATTCCCTGTGAGCAATCGACCACCACCAGCCGCCCGTTGCGTGATCCGTCGATAATCCCGTCAGCCCATTGGTCAAGACCGAGACCCACCTTTAGATAAATGTCAGATCTGGCAACCTTGAGCATATGCGAGGGGAGCAGTTCGACCGTGTGAGGATCGTCCGAGCCTCGGGCAATAGTCGCTGCGTCGATCCGCTCCGTGCCAATGTATGCAGCGATTGAAGCGAGATCCGGAATCGATGCAACCACTCGAACCTTGCCTTCGACCTGGACGGCCAACAGTAACAGACTAGTCATACTACCTATCATGAGAAGTGTATTGTATTGCTTTTTCATCATCGCCTCTAAAACTGGTGTGGTTTATGAGGTCCCATCGAAAAGACCGCCTGAAGCAGATAACGATTGTAGGCACTGCTGCCTTGCAACACGACGCGTTCGATCATCGCACGCAGGACGGTGCTCTCTTCGAGAATAGCGGATCCGCCATAGAAACCGAGCCGCGCTTCACGGGGAATCGCATCATCGTCAGATTCAAGGCGCTCAGCCTTCAGTCCGGTATAAGTTCGCCGAGTCCAGGCATACTCAATCGCCGCATATCCGCCGGAACTTTCTTCCACACTGACGCCGATTTCCACCCTATCCTGCCGGCGATCGATCCATTCGCCCAATAGGGTGAGATTGCTGTTGGTGGAAGTCCATAGTTTCGCTTTTAGGTCAAGTCCAAAAAGTCGCGTCCGGAGTTTACCAACCGGATCGCTCACGCCTTCACCCGCCGACATCCCAACTTCGACAGCGCTGCGATGACCTATCGGAATGAAGTTGCGCCATCTGCCGGTCCACCCCAATCGAGACTCTTCGGATGCCGCATCCTCGCTCCGAAAGGTCGATCCGCTCACGACCGTAAGCGACAACGTTGAAGCGATGCCGCCAGGTGCTGCAAATAGATGTGAGAGCGTAACGCCGACGTCGTTCATCGACTCCTCGCCAGGCAAAAGGGCTTCGAGCACCCGGGGCCGGTCCGGGAAGTTGTAGAAGTGGGGGTGCACACTATTGAGCCGTCCGAAATCGAGTCGATATTTGCCAGCCCGAAGTCCCAGCCCGGCCGGAAGTCCCCGGACGATCTCGAAGTAGGCTTCCTCAAGTTCCGCGCCTTCCTCGGAAAGTGCAGCAATGAAGACCCCCTTCGCAAAGGGATTGAGGTAGTCGTCGAAGACGAATTCGGCCTCGTCAAAGCGGAGGCGCGGGCGACCGGAGTCGGTATCGTCGGCCGCTTCCGACAGTTCAACGACCGTCGTCCCCAATACCGAGATGTTAGGGTTCGTCACACCGCCGAAAGAAGAAGACACGCTTGAGAGGCAAGCGAGCACGAAGAGGCCAATCCTCTTCCACGAGAAATGGTTTCCCATCAGAAAGTCTCCTAAATGGTCTGAAGGTTGTTGCATAGAACCGTGACCGCCGGTCGGTTCTGGCAATCACGGCGCAATCAAGATGCGGGTGGTCAGTTAGGAGACAGGAGGAGCGCGCGCCGGCTCGCAGCGTTCGGCTGCGATGCCGCATGGAATGGCAGTTTCAGGGGGGAGGGTTGAATTGAAAGGTCGCAAGACGCCAGCCGGCGATCCTGCATGCGAAACGTCGAAATGCTGCGAAGTGAGGAAGCGGTCAATATGGCAGTCGGCCGCACCACTTGATGGGTGTTCGGCAAGAAGCGGGCGGTCCTCCAACCCCAGGGAATGGTAATGGAAGGCGTCAGCCGGTAATGCGCCAATCATCGCGATCACGACGATCAGCGCAGCGAGTCGTCTCAGTATGTCATCTTTGGCGGTGATCGAGGTCTCTAGTCCAATATGGTGTCCCGGCTGAAGTTCACCGGCTTTCTTACCTGCCGCCTTTATCCTTTATCCTTCACCCTTGCGGAGGGGGAGGGATTCGAACCCCCGGTGAAGACAAGCCCCACAACGGCTTTCGAGGCCGCCCCTTTCGGCCGCTCAGGCACCCCTCCGGGAGGATGAAGGACGAAGGATATGGATAAAGGATATAGGATAAAGGATCAGATAGTCTGGTCCGGCCACGCCAGCATTAGCATTAGCATCCTCAGTCCGGCGCAGTGAACGAACAATATAAGGCTCGGGAGCGCCGGAATCAACCTGTAGTCCCTCTCATAAGACGGGAGCCAGCAGCCAGCCTGCTATCAATGGGTGCAATATCATCTTGTCTCGTCCCCTGCCTTGCGGGGGGACTACGGGGGGGTAAGAGGGCAGCCCAGAATTCCCCCCCTCAAAGCAGGGGGGAGACACAAGAACAATCTGCATCAAGTAGTGAAGCCTGAACTACCGCCTCTTCATTCTTCACTCACGTCATCCTGCCAGTATTGTCCGCGGGCGGGACCGGTATTCTCTTCGAAGCAACTCGCGCAGTTCCGGGAAAGGCGAAAGGTCGTTCCACCGGTCAAGCGTCTCTTCAGCCGCTTGATGCGCGGACAACAGCAGGTCATAGTCGATCGTCAAGTCGGCAAACCGGAATTTCATCACCCCGGCTTGTCGGGTTCCAAGCGGTTCACCCGCGCCGCGATTTCGAAGGTCTTCTTCTGCCAGCGCGAGGCCATCGGATACAGTCTCCAGCACCTTTAGCCGCCGCCAGGCATCGCCGCCCTCCTGATCTGTCGTTATCATCACACAGACGCCCGTCTGACCCGCCCTCCCGACCCGGCCTCGCAACTGGTGCAATTGCGCGAGCCCAAATCTCTCGGAATTCTCTATCACCATAATCGTCGCCATCGGAACATCGACGCCGACTTCGATGACCGAAGTTGTCGCCAGCAGTCTCACATCACCGCGCCTAAAAGCCTCGATCGCCGCTACGCGCTCCTCGACCGGCTTGCGCCCGTGCATCAAGGCCATCGGGATGCCGCTGAAGTCTATACGGCGATAGGGCTCGAAGCGCGCTTCAGCAGCCTGCAAGCCTGCCGGTCCTTCGTCAATCACCGGGAAGACGAAGTAAGCCTGCCTGCCTTTGGCAAGTTCGCCCCGCAGCCACTCAAACACCTTGTCGCGGGCGCCTTCGTTGACGAGGCGGGTCTTCACCCGGCGTAGATACCCCTCGGGCGGGTCGAGGTAGGTGAGATCGAGATCGCCGTAATGCGCCAGTGCCAGTGTGCGTGGTATCGGCGTCGCGGTCATAAGTAAGACGTGCGGACGAACGCCTTTCTCCACCAGTAGTGCTCGTTGCCGGACACCGAATCGTTGCTGCTCGTCGATGACGACCAGCCCGAGCCGCGGCGGCATCACGCGCTGCTGCAAAAGAGCGTGAGTCCCAATGATCAAATCCGCGCCACCGATTGAAGTCTCGAAGAGCGCCCGGCGGACCTCATCCGGGTCGCGACCGGCCGTCAACAGGACTGCCTTTAGCCCGGCCGGTTCGAGGAACTTCAGCGCATTCTCATAATGCTGACGGGCAAGGATCTCGGTCGGCGCCATAAGAGCCGTCTGGTGGTTGCCATCGGCAGCCAAGGCTGCCGCTCCGAAGGCGACGATCGTCTTACCCGCTCCCACCTCGCCTTGAAGGAGGCGATACATCGGACGCCCGGAGGCGAAGTCTGAGGCTATCTCGTCCAGTGCTGCAGTCTGACTCTTCGAGAGCGTGAACGGAAGTTGCGCCTGAAATCTGCTCCATCGTTCACCCGACTCCGGCAGCCGGACAGCGTCCTGGCGCCGCCTTCGTCGCCTCAGGGCAACCATCAATAACTGGTGATGATAGAGTTCGGCGAACTTAAGGCTCTTTAACGCAATTTCATATTCCTCCGGCGTGTCGGGCCGGTGCAAGCCTCTTACGGCCGCCGTAAAATTGGCCAGATGATGGACTATCCGGATATCCTCAGGCATATAAGGCCCCTTGCCGTCCCACATCGAGATGACCCGCTCTATCAAACGGGGCCATTGACGACGCGACAAACCAGCGCGCTCCCATTCGGCTCCGGAGGGATAGACCGGCACCAATCCGGTCCGGCTGGTCAAATCGACATCGTCGTCAAGGTAGGTTACCTTCGGGTGGACAATCTGCGGGCCGTCGAAGAACTTGACTTGTCCGCTGAATGCGACCAGACGGCCTGGCGTCAGTTCGGACAGATAGTAACGATATTCGCCGAACCAGACACCTTGCAGCGTCCCGGTTCCGTCGGATATGATGCAAATGAGCCGCTTCTTGCCAAAGTTAGGTCGTCCTGAAGTTGCATAAGTGTCCCGCGGGCGGCGGGGAAACTTCTCCCCAACCGATTCGATCCGGCCTATGGCGGTGATTTCGTGCGCGGGAGGGCTGACCAAGGAATTGAAGGGGGGTGAAATGCGTCGGTCGATGAAGCGAATCGGCGCTCTTAGGAGCAACTCGCCGACCGTCGCTATCCCTTGCTCTTTAAGGAAGGTGGCTCGCGGAATGCCAAGCCCTTTGATCCGGTCTATCGGGTCGGACCAGGTGAGAGCCGATTCGCCTGGGCTACCACCCATAACTGCCACAAAGGCATAAGGAAGCAAGAAGACAAAAACTCGGCGATGCTATGCGTTCGTGATGCTCAGTAATTGAATAGCACCCGATAGGTGATCACCTGTTCTTCGTCGGGCTTGACAGAGACTTCCCACTCGACTAAGGTTGCGCTCTTTTTCACCCATCCGGGTGTCGCCTCAAGCATGCTCCAATCACCATGAAGGGACTCGGCAACTGTAACTGTAACGGTCTCCTTCTTGCGATTGCGAATCTTGATCTCAAAGGCTTGCTCGCGTCCGCCGCGCTTGGTGTCGATCTGATTGCGTTCACCGACGATGTCGAAGGCGCTGCCGGTCGAGACTCGCACTTTCTCATTGCGCGGCGTATGGTCGATCAGGTCTTCGCCGATAAACTCCTGCCCGCCGTTGGGGTTATCCTTATAAAGACGCACCTTGCCCTTAGGCAGG
>VGIQ01000049.1 GCA_016867835.1 Calditrichota bacterium
TCAAGAGATAACTCGATAGTCCGACTAATTCCCAAAAAGCATAGATGATCAACAGATTATCGGCTAACACCAGCCCCAGCATCGAAAAACTGAAAAGCGACAGAAATGCGAAGAACCGATGATATTTCGGATCGCCGTGCATATAGCCGACGCTGTAGAGGTGCACCAACGCCGACACGAGCGTTACGACGACCAGCATCATCAGTGCGACATTATCGATGACGATACCGATCGCCAGGCGGTAATTCCCCCACCGCAGCCAGTCGAAACTCCATTCGACCCTAAACGCCGGGTCGTAGTGGCCTAACAAGCAGGTGAAGAAGAGATAGAGCGCACCTGCCAGTCCGCTCCAAATGGCAAGCAGGCTGACCCAATCGCCGCCTCGCGGAAGCCGCTTCCCCGCGAAGATGACGACTCCGAACGCTGCCAGCGGTGCCAGGAGGATGTAAAGTGAGAGCGGTATCATCAGCCCTTCATCAGCGAGGCTTTGTCAACTTCGGCTGTGGCTTGGAGCCGATAGAGATTCAGGAAGATCGCGAGCGCAACAGCGGCTTCAGCGGCAGCGATGATCATGATAAACAGTGCTGCCGCCTGCCCGTTCAGGTTGCCGCCGTTGAACCGGCTGAAGGCGACGAAGTTCAACCCGGCCGCGTTGAGGATCAATTCAACACCCATCAGGACCGAGACACCGTTCTTGCGGGTCATCATCGCCAACAGCCCCAGTATGAACAAAATGGCGGAGATGATCAGGTATGTGGTGAGGTGGTTCATAGCGCCAATTTTCACCACAAAGACCACAAAGTTCACGAAGGTATGGATAAATCTCTTGTGTTCTTTGTGCTCTTTGTGGTAGAGTTTAATCTTCCCTTCGGTAGAATCTTGCCAGCCGCATTGCACCGACCAGCGCCGCGAGCAGCAGCATCGACGCCACCTCGAACGGCACCAGATAGTCGGTGAGAAGTAGCCTCCCAAGCCCCTTTGCGGTGGGTTGTGCCCCCCCGGCGGCAAACGCCGCTTCCCCCCCGGTTACCGGGGGGGAACTAAGGGGGGGGAGACCTTTCCAATCCGTCCCGTATATCATTCCCACCAGCCCCGCCCCCAACAGCGCTGCCGGCACGAGCGCGATGAACCGCTGGTGGGTCTGCTGCGGGATGTCGAGCGACGTGATCTTTGCGGTCAGGAAGACGCCGAAGATGATCAGCGTCAGGATGCCTCCGACGTAGATCAGCACCTGCGACGCTGCCAGGAAGTCCGCGCACAGGTAGAGGTATAGCGCCGCCACCCCGAAGAACGTGCCTAACAGCGCAAACGCCGAGTAAATGATCCTCCGGTGGAAGACCACCACACACGCCGACCCGATCGTCATCGCGACGAAAAGGTAGAAGATGATGTGTTTGAGTATTTCCATTTTATCTCAAGTCTCATCATTCCGGCGAAAGCCGGAATCGAGATGACTAATGCGCGTAGCGGCGGATTCCAAGCCGCCGATTCCTGTCGGGCGACTTGGAAATCTCCCTTACGCGGGCTAAGTTCACTACATTAGCGCGTTAGAGTGAAAATGACGCCGAAACTACAAACTACAAACCCTCTCAGATCAGCACTTACCTGCCTGAGATACACTATCATGAATCATTACGATTCCTAAAGAGATCAACTTCCCGAGGTTCGATTACATCCTTCATGGAAGACTTCACAACATGATCTATAATGCTTGTGCGATTAATAACCTTTCTTAGTGTAGCATGGTTCATCCAATCACTATTCCATAGAGATGAATTATCCGGACTAGATTGATCTACCACATCGCAAAGAGGCATCCCAAGTCCAAACTTCTGGCCAGATGTTATACTGATGCGTTGGAGCCAAATCTGCATGAATCCAGTATTAGGATGACGTTCGAAACGATCTCTCAAAGAACTGAGAATTTTGAGACGGAGATCACTCCCAAGTAACTTTAGTAAAGCACTGATGATAGCGCTACAAATGGGGTAGGTTCTCGGATTTCTCAACGCTATATCAACTGTAATAGAAATGAGAATCTCAGGATCTTTAATCGTGCCTTTCTTTCTAAGTGCATTTACATCAAGTAACTTTCCATCTTTTTGGAACTCTTTTCGATAAAATTCAGTCAAAAGTGTTGTAACACTCCCACTATTAGGAAATTCCAATGAATGACTATGAATGAATAAGAGCTTCTTCTGTGGGTTATTATCCAAACCGCCTCGCTTGAACAGCGCAATCTTATCTGCTTTAACTGATTCACTTATAACATTACTACTTCCGCGTGTTTTAGATACTGAAAGACGGAGTCCATACTCTTGCAGTGTCTCTGATAGTGCTTTCAACACTTCTTCGCCTACATCTTCCGAAAACGTAAGAATACGGTAATCATCTACATATCTAAGCACTTTATAATCGACGACATTGTCTTTACTCAATCGACGCTCGAGTTCTTTGTCGCAAGCCCTCAAAACAATTTCAGCAATGAAATTCATTAGCGCTGAACCCTGTGGAATACCATTAGTCTGGCCATTATGCATATCCCGGAGGCAAGAGTCAATAATATTACCAATGAGAGATTTATCATCACGATTTTCAGGCTTTTTCATAAACGGCTTTCCGTGTATAGCCCATGAGATAGAATGGGTATATATTTCACTATAGCAATTAGCTATATCAGCATGAAAAATATGCTCCCATTCAAGCGCGTGCTTCAATGAAGCTTGCTCAATACCATCCCACCACTTCAGTATCTGTTCTGCTTTTCTATTACGTCTCCCTAACGACTCCACCGGAATGCTAAGACATTGAATACGATCATCACGGGAAGAACTAAGAGTCGCTAACAATAACTTCCAGTTCTCAGAAACTGTAATAGCATTGACTAACTTGAGGTAGAGTGCAGGATGAATTAACTGCAAAGGCCTCCATGCGTATTTACCATCCTTGTTGCTTAGTATCTTGTAATTCACCTTCTCATACGAATTAGGCTTGCCATTCCAGCCATCACTGTGACTTTCGATATATTTACTAACTACCTGAAGCAGGGATGTAAAGTTAAAATACTCCGGTAAGTCATTATTGAAGTAATTTTCAGATTTGAGAAAGAAACTTCTCGCCTCAGTTGCCGACATTTTCAACAGTGACTTTGATGCTCGAGTATTCGCCATTTCTAAACTCCGCGCTGAATAGTTCGCGTCTGAGTGTTGTGGTACTTCACTTTCACTCCTTTCCTTCCTTCATCTCCTCTCCCTTCCCTTTCCTCACTTTCGCCCCCGCCGCTACGGGCGCGCTTGCCGCCCTCGCCGCAGCAGCCGCCTTTTTCCGTTCCTCCTCCTTCTGCAGCAGTTCGTCACGCTCCGCTTTGCTGTAGATGGCGAACTCGCGGAACAATTCCGCGCGCGAGTGCGACACCACCTCGACCGGCTGCTCCCAGCGCAGCGACCGCGTATCGCAGGCTTCGACACAGAGTCCGCAGTAGAGGCATTTCGACATGTCGATGTCGAACTGGACGACTTCGATCTTCTTGGGTTTGCCGTCGGGCAGGATCACTTCGGGCAGCGACGGGTCGCGACGCACCCCCTTGATGGTGAAGAGATGCGCCGGGCAGACCTTCTGGCACGAAAGGCAATACCCGCACTCTTCGATGTGATTGACCAGCCGCGCCCGCGTCCGCGGGTGCATCGGCAACTCCTCGCGCGGATACTGCACGGTGATGGTCGGCTCGAAGAGGTGCTTGAACGTCACCCACATTCCGAGAAGGACCGTGGAGACGCCGGTGTATATGTCTTTGAAGTATGGCAATCGAATGTAAAATGTAGAATGTAAAATGTAGAATGTAGAATGTAGAATGTAGAATGTAGAATGTTAATATAATGTAACTTAGATCAACCGCGCCACGTCGGACTGTCTTTGGCGGTCTTGATAGATGATACAATTATAGCGACGATTTCCGTTGCCTCGTGGATCGCGGCTTCGCCTTTGTCCTTCGCAAGTATACCCGATTCGACCAAAAGTTCGAACCAATAGACGCTTTCGTCACATTCCTCATGAACGATGCCAAGTTTGGAAACGAAATCGGCTTTGGATCGCGCACAGTCAGCGGCACGATAGTTGGCTCCAACCGAACAGGCTGAACGAATGAGTTGACGCGCGAGAATGTCGGCTGTTCTCCCCTTTGGCAGACTTTCACATAAACGAATTGTTGCCAGCGCAAATCGCTTTGTCCTTGTCCGCAAATCTTCGGGTGGGTTCTTGGCTTTACTAAGCAATATTGGTCCTTTCTCCATTTTACATTTTACATTTTACATTTTACATTCTTCCCAGCGCCACCCACAGCGCCAACAGCAGCACGTTCGCGAAACTGAACGGCAGGAACACCTTCCAGCAGATGTGCATCAACTGATCGACCCTCAGCCGCGGCAGCGTCCACCGCAGCCACATCTGAACACTGACCAGCAGTATCGCCTTGCCGCTGAACCAGCCGAGCCCGACTACGTTATGCCAGATTGGACTGACCGAAGAGGGCACATCGAGCACTTTAAGAGGCGCATACCAGCCACCTAAAAAGAGCGCCGTCGCAACTGCTGCCACGACGAACATATTGGCGTATTCCGCTAGAAAGAACATCGCGAACCGCATCGCCGAATACTCGACGTGGTAACCCGCCACGAGTTCCGACTCGGCTTCGGGAATGTCGAACGGCGTCCGATTGGTCTCCGCCAGCGACGCCCAAAAGTAGATCACAAAAGCCACCAACACCAGCGGCGGATACTTGAAGAGCGTCCAATGCCAGAACCCGCCGGCCTGCGCGGCGACCAATTCCCCCATCGAGAGCGATCCCACGATAAGGATCGGCACCAGCAGCGAAAGCCCGATCGGGATTTCATACGACACCATTTGCGCCGCCGAACGCATCGCGCCATAAAGCGCCCATTTGTTGTTCGATGCCCAGCCCGCCATCAGGATGCCTATCACCACCAGCGACGAAACCGCCACCAGATAATAGACCCCGATATTGAGATCAGTGCCGATCAGGTGCGCTGCAAACGGGATCACTGCAAACGACGCCAACGTCCCGGTGAAGACGATGTAGGGCGCCAGTTTGAAGAGCAGCCGGTCGGCGGCTTTCGGGATGATGTCCTCCTTTAGGAGCAACTTCAACGCATCGGCGATGGTCTGCGACCAGCCGTGCCAACCGCCGGTCTCCATCGGGCCGAGGCGATCCTGCATGTGAGCACTGATCTTCCGCTCCAGCCAGATCGCCAGCAAGACGAAGACCGAGACAAAGCCGACGACGCCGACGGCGAATGCGACGCTAAGTGCTAATGTGAGTATTTGTGGTGAAATGTCCATCGTTATTAGATCAATTCCGCGTAGGGCGGAATTCCGATTCCGCCGTTAAACGCGCCTAAGGCGCGTCATTCCCGCGCAGGCGGGAATCCAGGCGATCAGTCACCACTCGGCGCTTCATTCCAAAAGGTGTTGAAGACGTAATTATGAGATTGTCCTATTGCCAGACATTCATACTTTGCTGTATACTTTGGACTCATGTTGACCCCGCCAGCATTGAGGCCAAGGTCTTGTAGTAAAGATACTGTACCGAAGTAAGCTTCGTACGAGTCTTCTTCAACCGCAAGCACCAGCCATGCAGGTACCGCATCAAATTTCTGGGCAGCATTTCTTGCATGCATTTGCGCAACTTCGGGATTTTGACCCAATTTGTAACGGGAATTTATCCTCGGCTTAGGATACCTTGATGTAACTCGCTCCCATTTGTTCCGTGCTTTCACGCTGATGACATATTTCGTTCCATCTCTCTCTGCCAGAAAGTCGGCAAACTCTTGATTCATGTTTGCATCATTCAAATTGACGATGCTTTTGAATCCCGCCCTTGCAAGAAGGGAGTATGCTTCAAGTTCACCAATTTTACCGAGTATGGTTCGCTTCTTCACATCTTCTTTTGTTATCTGCATATTTCACCTTAAGGTTATTGCTTGGTTGAATGCACTTGCTTGCCCTACTGGATTCCCGCCTGCGCGGGAATGACGAATGGCGGGATCGGAATCCCGCCCTACGCGGCGAACATCCTCAGTCTTACTCATCGGTCTACTTCTCCCAAGACAATATCTATTGAGCCAATCAGGGCGACCATGTCGGCTATGAGAAGTCCGGGAGAGACCGCCGGCAGCACCGAGAGCGTGCAAAACGACGGCGCGCGGCACTTCAGGCGCTGAGGCTTCGCCTTCCCATCCGAGACGATGTAGAACCCTAACTCCCCCTTCGGCGATTCGGTCCGAAAATAAAGTTCCCCTGCCGGCACCTTGGCAAAAGTCTTCGGGATCGCCGCCAGCACGTCGTCTCGTTCCATCCGCTCGAGGCGGTCAAGCGCCTGCTCGACGATCCGCACCGACTGCTCCATCTCCTTCACCCGGACGATATACCTGTCAAAGCAGTCGCCCAGCACGCCGACTTCGCCCCTGCCAACCGGGATCTCAAAGTCGTAGTCCTCATAGCCGCTATAGGGATCATTGCGGCGCAAATCCCACTTGACACCGGCACCGCGAAGGTTGGGGCCGGTTACGCCATACCGAATGCAGAGATCGGCCGGAATGACTCCCACCCCTGCAAGTCGCTCGACGAAAATCTTGTTGTAGGAGAGAAGGTCGTTCAGTTCCGGAATCTTGGGCTGAAAATAGACGAGGAACTCCCGCACTTTTGCCAGCCAGCCGTCCGGATAGTCGTGCGTTACGCCGCCGACGGTGATGTAGTTGTAGAGCAGCCTACCGCCGCACAGTTCGTCGAACAGGTCGAGGATGTGCTCCCGCGCCTGAAAGAGCAGCAGAAACGGCGTCCAGGCGCCGATGTCGAGCCCATAGGTTCCGATGGCGACGAGATGGCTGGCAATCCGATTCAGTTCCGCGACCAGGATGCGGATCGTCCGCACTCGCTCTGAGACCTCAATATTGAACAACTTTTCTGTTGCGAGCGCATAGCCGAAGTTGTTGTTCATCGCGCCGAGGTAGTCGAGCCGGTCGGTGTAGGGCACGACTTGCGGCCATTGCATATTCTCGCAGACCTTCTCGAAGCAGCGATGCAGATAGCCGATATGCGGCGTCGCGGCGACGATCATCTCGCCGTCGGTCACCAACTCGAGCCTTAGCACACCGTGCGTGGCGGGATGCTGCGGACCCATCTGCAGGATCATCCGCTCGCCGTGGACGATCTCGGCGTCAGGGGCTGCCGCTTCCCATTTCTCGAGCGTCGGCCCGAGCGGAATGTTCAGTTCCTGATTTGACACTTTCGCTCTTTCAGACTATCGCGATAGAGCACTTACGACTCAGCCCGGCTGTCCGGCGTCGTCGCGCCGCCCGGGACGTTGACCGTCACCGGTATGCCGTGATACCAGAGCGGCGGCTGGTAGTCCTTTCGGAGTGGATGCCCCTCCCAATCGTCCGGACAGAGTATTCGCCGCAGATCGGGATGTCCGTCGAAGCGGATGCCAAACATGTCGAAGGCTTCCCGTTCGTGCCAGTTAGCCGCCTCCCAGATCGGGGTAACGCTCGGCACAACCGGATCCTCTTTGGACACCTTCACGCGTAAGATGATCTTATGGTCATTGGGCATCGAGTAGAGGTGGTAGATCGCCTCCAAGCCACCATCGCGCTCAGCCCCGGAAAGGCACATCAGGCAGTCGAAAGCCATATCCGGATGATCGCGTAGAAGCATCGCCATCGTAGAAAGTTGCCCGGCAGGAACCGTCACCGTCGGCAGCGCTCGTGTTTCGTCGAACTCGAGCCCTGCGTCGGGTAGAGCATCCGACAGGAACCGGAACATTTCAGCAGTTGTCATTTGTGACTCCCGTCTTTTGCTGACTGATTATTACGCTTGTCGGGCCATGGTCTCGCGCTCGATCTTTTCGCGCAAGCGCAGGAAGCCGTCGATAAGCGCTTCCGGTCGCGGCGGGCAGCCTGGAACATAGATATCAACCGGGATAATCAGATCGACGCCTTTGATGACATGATAGCCATATTCCCAGTAAGGCCCTCCTGAGTTGGCGCAACTGCCCATCGCGATCACATACTTCGGCTCCGGCATTTGCTCGTAGAGTCGCTTGATCCGCTCGGCCATCTTCACCGTCACCGTGCCCGAGACGAGCATGCAATCCGACTGCCGCGGCGTCGGCCTGAAGAAGATGCCGAACCGATCGAGGTCGAATCGCGACGCGCTCGTCGCCATCATCTCAATCGCGCAGCAGGCCAGTCCGAAGGTTATTGGCCAGAGCGACCGTGAACGCGACCAGTTGAAGACCTTGTCGAGCGATGTGATCATCACGTTCGGCCCGTATTGCCCCTCGAGTATGCCCATTATCCTGCTTCCCCCGGCGATCCCTGCCCGGCGTCAGGCGTTGCATTTGCAGGTCGCCTTATCGTCCGTGATGCGCCACTGGACGGTTTGATCCACTCCAAGTCCCCCTTCCCCCAGACATAAGCCAGCCCTACCGCCAGAATTGCAAAGAAGACCGCCATATCAATCCAGGCAAAAAGACCCAATTCGCGCAGATTGAGCGCCCACGGAAAGGTGAATAACACTTCGACGTCAAAGACGAGAAAGATCAACGCTATGACATAGAACCGCGTGTTGAACCGGATCCAAGGCGACCCGACCGGCTCTTCGCCGCACTCATAGGTCGATTCCTTGACCGGACCCGGCTTACGGGGTGCGAGCAGCCGGTTCACAACCAGCGCGGCCAAAACGACCAGCGCACCGGTTGCGAAAAAGATGAGTATGGGGGTGAACTGCATTTGAATCACTTTTTACGCACGAGTCAGCCTCATCGGGCGGCTCATCGGACTCCCCAAGTTTGCAACAACCGGGCCATCAAAGTCAATACTTGCTTCTCCATCAGCCAACCCTCTAAATCACCCGTATGCGTTATTTCGCACAGCCAGGCCATTGGGCTCCCCAACGTGCGGTGGCTATAGGAATGCCCCCAGACTATCTCTATATTATGTTAATGTACTGCATAGCGCACACTCATTCGCAGTTCAACCTGGCATCCCCGACCCGATGAACCTCTGCTCCGTGCGTCCCCATCTTGTCGCGCTGCTGCTATCGACTTGCCTGTCCCAACTCATGGCAGTTCCGTCCCGTCTGGGAGTGCCTGAACCGGTATATTCGGCCGGCGTCAACGAGCCGTCGCCGATCTTCGCCCGTCGTGACGCCCCCGACCTCGAAGGCGAATGGCGCTGCCTCGTGATTCTGATCGACTTCGCCGACTACCCCTGGGATCACCGCGAGGATGAGAACTTCCCTAACGACGACCTGATCTACACCGACGATCATATCCGGGAGATGCTCTTTTCGGAAAACTCCTTCCGCTATCCCGGTTCGCGAAGCCGCTACACCGGCTCGATGCGGGACTATTACACCGAGGTCTCGGGCGGCCTCTTCACCGTCACCGGCACCGTCACCCGGTGGTACCGCGCACCCCAGAACTACCGTTATTACTGCAACAGCGACGGCCAGGCCGGGACTGACGACGATTACGGCTTCGGCTCATACCCCCGCAATGTGCAGCGTCTGGTCGAAGATGCCCTCGCCCTCGCCAACGAGGATCTCGACCTTAGCGTCTTCGACAACGACGGCGATGGCGTCGCCGAAGGCCTGTTCATCGTTCACGCCGGACCCGGCGCAGAGGAACTCCCGGAAGAAGTCGGCGCCGACTACATCTGGTCTCACAAGTGGTCGATCAACGAGCGGCAATACGACGGCGTAACCTTCTCGACCTATACCATCGAACCGCAAACGGGACTGATTGGCGTCTTTTGCCACGAGTTTGGCCACGCCATTGGCCTGCCCGACCTTTATGATACCGATGACACCTCGGAGGGAGTCGGAGAGTGGTGCCTGATGGGCGGAGGCGCATGGTGCCGCAAGTATGGCGATCCCGAAGGCTCGACGCCGTCGCACCTTTGCGGCTGGGCCAAGAAACGGCTCGGCTGGGTCGAGGTGGTCAACATCGACCGCAGCCAGGAAGGCCTTCAGATCGCGCCCGTCATTGAGAGCGGCGTTGTCTATCGACTATGGACCGGCGGTGCTGCCGGACGCGAGTACTTTCTGCTCGAGAATCGCCAGCCTGTCAATTTCGACGCCGGACTCACCAGACGCCAGTTCGACCACAATCTTCGTAGTCCCGAGGGCTTGCTCATTATGCATATCGACGAGACGCGCTCGTCGAACCGCAACGATGCCCGCCGCCTTGTAGATATCGAAGAAGCCTCCCCGGTCCTGCACGATGGCGAGCCTTTTGAGCAACTGAATGGCCGTCGCGTCCGCCCGGCAGACCGAAATCTCTACAACCCCAATCGCGGCGACGATGGAGACCTCTGGCCCGGCTATGATACTACCGCCGAAGACTCTACCGATTGGGCGGGCGAGCGCGTCCGCAACTATTTCGGTGCCTATAGCGTCCCGTCCAGTCACCGCAATACCGGCGAGCCGACCGAAGTCGAAGTGAGCAATATCCAACTGATCGATGGTATCATTCGTTGTAATGTCCGGGTCTCCGCACCCGACGGTCCCGTGCTGAGCCTGTACCGAACTAATCTAACCGATCCGGACGGCGATGGTGACGGGCGCCTCGAGAGCGGCGAAGCCGGTCTCTTACGAATCGTTCTCGCCAATAACGGTAACCGCACAGCGCAAGAGATCTTGGCGCACCTCGTGACGGACTCGCCCCTTTTCGAAGTGGTTATCGATTCGATTCACTTCGGGGATATCGACCCGGGACGCAATCGGGCAGGAGAGACAGAGTTCCTGCTCGCACTAAGCGACACGGCTCCAGCCTCGGGATTGGCAGACTTCGACCTTCTGGTGCGAGGAACCGACGGGATGCGGGCTATTGAATCTCGCTTCACCTTTGCCGTCGCCTACGGCAATCCCGATCAGTGGTTCAAATTCGATTTAAGTCCTGTAATGTCGGCGCGGGATGGCTCATGGGACCGCTTTGGTGCTGCGCTTCCCTGCCTGTTGGTGGAAGACGGCGTCCTGAAGTGCTGGTATGTTGGCGTAGGGGGTGGCGAAGCGCCGGTGGAGTGGGAATTCGCGGTCGGCTATGCTGAAAGCGATGATGGAGGTCGCACCTGGCAACGGCGCGCTATGCCGGTGATGCGGCCTAATCCGAACCTCGAGTGGATTTCGCGCGGTATTATGGGCTTCGACATCCTTCGGACGCCTGAGGGATATCTAATGGCAATGATTGGCATGGAAGCCGACGGCAACCTCACGATTCCAGCACTGGGAACGGCTCGATCGGACGATGGACTTGAGTGGGAGATCGCTGCCGAGCCATTCATTCGCGGCGCAAATGAGTGGTTTGACGAACTGTCTCTCTTTGGCAATCTCAGCCTGAACCACTCGGAGAGCGGTTTCATCTGCGACTTCGGAGCCGTCGATACCAGCGGCGTCCAAGCCATTGGTCGAGCAAGGTCAGATGTCGGTGGGGAATGGCAAGTCCAGCCCGAGCCGCTCCTGCTTCCTTCGGGCGACGAGGAGTCCTTCGATGAATCCGGCCTATTCTCACCTTCCATCAAGTTGGATGGCGACTCAGGACTACTCTATTATCTCGGCGCCGACGCGGAAGGCAACTATCGCCTCGGCGAAGCGGCGGTTCGCTACGAGGATTTGCTGACGCGCAGAGCAGGCGCAGCCTGGGGCGGAGCAGTGCTGGAACTGAGCGAAGAGGGCGTTGAGCGTGATGGTATGCTCCTCGGCGCCCGCGCTTTCGAGTGGGAAGGCGAACCCCGCTTGCTCTATAGTTACCTCTCGATCGTAGGAGGCGGCGAAATGAGACCCGTCTTCAACATCAGCCTCGCCACCCGAGGCGTCCGGCTCGATGCCCCAAGTCCTGGCGAGACCGCGCCCGAAATACCGCGCACCCTTAGTATGATTTCCATTGCGCCCAATCCCTTCAATAGCACAGCGCGCATAGTGTTCGAACTGCGCCGATCCTCGGAGGTATCCCTCACGTTCTCCGACCTGCTCGGTCGGAGCATCCTCGATCAGAACATAGGCCCGCTGCCCGCTGGAAGGAACGCCTTTATATGGCATGCCGGGCGCGCTCCCGCCGGGCTATACTTTGTTACGCTTTCAGCGGGCGGCGAGCGACACTCGGGCCGGTTGATATTGCTCAAATAGTGCGATTATGCATCACTACAACTACATGTTTGCCGCATTCATTGCGGCATTGCCAAGATAAATCGGGGCAAACTGCGCTTTGTGTGAGACCTGAGCAGTGAAGCCCGATCCACCAGGGACCGGGCTTCCTCATTCCTGTCGGGGCGACTGGATTTGAACCAGCGACCACCTGAACCCCATTCAGGTACGCTACCGGACTGCGCTACGCCCCGGGCTTTCTTCCGACCTGTAAGATAATCTCTCCGCTATCGCTCATCAATCATTCGGCGCAGTTCAAGCAGCCCTTCCCGGATTTCCCCGGCCATCGCCGCGTGAACCGGTACAGGTCTGGCGTTCTGTTTCACCGTCGCCTCGCGCAAATAGCGCCGGGCGCCTTCGATGGTGTAACGCCGCTCATATAGCAACTCTTTGATCTTCTGCACCAGAGCAATGTCGCCATCGCGATAGAGCCGCTTGCCGCCGCGGTTCTTGCGCGGTGAAAGTTCGCGGAATTCGCTCTCCCAGTAGCGCAAAACGTGCGGCTCAACTCCGGTGAGTTGGCTCACCTCGCCGATGGAGTAGTAGAGTTTAGCCAGCGGGCTTGAAGGCAAGAACGCTCCCTTGCGTTGCAGGATGGACCGCATCCAACGCTTGAAACAACTTTCCCAATATAGCGTCCCTTCAGCCCTTGGACAAGCCGTTCTCCCTCCGCGCTCGCGGCATTTCAGCAAGGTATGGGACTCCATGCTGCGTTGCAGCTTGGCGAGAGCCTGCTACTGCAATTTCGACTGAAACAACGTTTTCCAGAGTATAGTCCCGGCTGATGCCCGGTTGACGAACCGGCGCCCGAGCCGTCCTCCATAATAGAGCGCCCCCTGCCGCCCTACCAGTCGTAGTGCCTGACTACGGGTCGCCGGCTGATAGACGGCATCGGCAACGATGAGCGAAAAGTCCGGCTCAACGGCATTACTCCTTGTCGGAACAACCGCTCCAGAGTATCCCGCTTCCCGGGACAAGTCTATGATCTTGCTATCGTAGCGTCCAAAAGGAAAGGAGACCCACGGACAGGCCTCTCCGGTGATCTCCTCTATAACGGCTTTGCCCTGAATCAACTCTTGCCGGGCTTCGTCGTCGGTCAGGTGGGTCAATGCGCGGTGAGTCATCCCGTGTGAGCCGATTGTCCATCCGGCCTGGACGAGACGGCGAATCATCGCGCTGCCCAAATGCCGGTGCCGACGCCCCAGCAACTGATGATCCCAACTATTCTCCAGTCCGATATAAGCTCCCGGCAGAAAGACCGTCGCTTGAAACCCCAGTTGCTCCAGGACCGGCAGCCCATTCTGAAAGATACCCTCATATCCATCATCAAAGATCAGATGAAACACCCGCTCACCGGCTTTTTCGCCGGGCAGAACCGTCGTCCATCCGGCATCAGCGAGCGCTTTCATCTGCCGTTCAAATGCAATCGGGGTCACCCAGGTGACCCCGACTTCCCACTCATTGGTAATCTTATGATAGAGAAGTGCCGGGACGTCGCCCATTAGATCCCCGTATGCCCGAATCCGCCATCACCACGCTGAGTGGGGGGAAGTTCCTGTGTCTCTTCCCAAGCAACCCGTTCATAACGGGAAATGACTAGTTGCGCGATCCGGTCGCCCCGTCGGACGACGAACGGCTCGGGGCCGAAGTTCGTCAAGAGGATCGTCACTTCACCGCGATAATCGCTGTCAATGGTGCCGGGTGCGTTCAATATTCCGATCTGGAACTTGCGCGCCAGCCCGCTGCGAGGTCGCACCTGGCCCTCGAATCCTTCCGGAATCGCCACTGCAATACCGGTCGGTATCGCAACAGTCTTCCCGCTAAATATGACAACCTCACTCTCAACCGCGGCTTGTAAGTCTATGCCGGCTGCGCCGGCACTTCCGTAGTGGGGAAGCGGCAAGCCTTCCGAATGGGGGAGCCTCTTGATCGCAATCTTCAGATGAATCTCCCCTTCATATACTCCCCGATCTGCCCATAAGCGCGTCTGAGCGTCTCCTCGGGAGGCAGGAAGACGACCCGAAAGTGATGCGTCCCCGGCTTCTGTCCAAACCCGCTGCCGTGCACGACGACAACTCCGGTCTTCCTAATGAGTCCTTTCACCCACTCCTCATCCGAGTCCTCGATCTCTATGCGCGGGAAGGCGTAAAACGCCCCGCCCGGTGCCACACAGGATACGCCTTCGATGGCATTCAACATCTTCACCGTCAAGTCCCGCCGTCGGGTGAGGCGGGCGTTCAAATCGGCGAGGTGACTCTGATCGCCATCGAGCGCAGCAGGGATCGCAGTCATTATCGGATGATTGGCGCATAGCCGTGCCCGCAGCATGCGGTTGACGCCTTCAAGATAGTCTCCCCACCGCGACCGTTCGCCCGATACAATCCCCCAGCCGATCCGCAGTCCCGGGCCGATATAGTTCTTCGAGAGGCCGTTGAAGGTGATGATGGGATGCTTGTCGTCGAGCGCCGCCGGAGAGACGTGCTCCCGGCCATCGAAGAGGAGTTGGTCGTAGATTTCGTCCGCGAAAAGGACGAGGTTATGGCGCCTTGCGATTTCAAGCAAGCCTTCAAGCAACTCTCGCGAGCAGTTCGCACCGGTCGGGTTGTTCGGATTGATGACGACGATGGCCTTTGTCCGGGCATCGACCTTACCTGCGATGTCGTCCAAATCGGGCTGCCAGTTGTCCTCTTCTTTCAAGTAATAGGGGTTCTCAACTGCCTGCAGTTTCGCCAGAATAGCGGTGTAGAGCGGATAGCCCGGCATCGGCACCAAGACGTTATCGCCCGGCTCGAGCAGGCCCGTCAGACAGAGTTCAATCGCCTCACTGGCGCCGTGAGTAATGAAGAGGTCCTGGATTCCCCGAAGGCCCTTCCGTTCGGCGTAGCGGCGAACAGCCTCCCGGGCTTCACTCGTCCCCGACGAGGGCGCATAGCCGTTCAGGTTGTCTCGAAGCGCCCGGGTGATGGCCTCGACGATGTGAGGAGGAGTGGCGAAGTCGAACTTGTTGGGGTCGCCGATGTTGAGGTAGAGCATCGCCCGGCCGGTGCGGGCGACCTCATCCGCGACGAGCGTTACGTCGCGGACGGCGTAGGTGATATTGTGGGTGCGGGTTGCGGAAAGGATGGGGGATGAAGATGGCAAGAGGACTCCGACTTGCGGCTTGAAGCCAATTCCAAATGCGGCCTTTGGATGCCCTTAGCGAATGATCACTTGTTGAAGCGCCCTCCTTCAACGAATGAATAAGCCTCCAGTACTGATGGCATTCCAGCTGGTTGGCGATCAGTCAATTTCCCCACCAAGATCAAGCCCACTCGCCCTGCGGACTGCAACCCGCTACGCATTAACAAGTAAATCGACGCCAGCAATAGTGTGATGGAAGCGAACGCCAGAAGCGGAAGAGATGTCGATACGACTAGCCAAACTAATGAAACGGTGAACCTCAAATGCAACTGCTCAAAGTGCTTCCTCGTTTGCTCTTCACCTATGCCATTAAGTAGAGAGAGCAGTTCAGCCTGATACTCATCGCCGTTCTCTTTTGTAAAGCCGAGGCGCTTCCCTAAGAGACGCAAAACCAATAAGTCGAACAACCGGATCCGATTCGAAAAGCGTATTGCGCCATTGAAGAGGGTTCTGAAGTGAATGTAGGCCGGATGATCGAACCCCAGGTTTTCACTGGCTATGTAGTCGAATAGTTCGTCACGAAGTGCAAACACCCTCTGTCTGAAGGCGTCGCGTTGCAGCTCCTTGACGAATAGGTGCCAGACCAACCCAAGTCCCAGCAAACTGAAGAGTAGCAATAAAGTAGCAAAGAGCTCATTACTCATCGCTATCTGTCTTCGCTTTGGGTGTTGCCCATTTCGGAGATGCCGCTGCTTGAACGATTGAGATCAATCTGCTTCTCGAGATTGATGACATGTGGTTGCTTGGCGGCTATTGACTTCTTTCTAAGATACCGCTGTCTCTGCCATATGCAATGCTGAGGATAGTAATAGCCCAAGAGATGCTCAAAGACCATCGAATCGATAACTCCATTTTAATGAAGTTACTATGAAGTTCTGCGATCACAACAGCCAATGTATGTTGCCCGCGAAGGCCTTTGTGTAGATCCAATGATCCAAAGTGAGACAACCAAGCATGCTAGATTGAGCATATGTCTAATCAAACCTGCGACGCGCTCTAATCTAGCGAAGCGAAAGGCTTGTTCGTCTGCGCGTAATTTCTTGTTCATAATTAACCTAAGTATGCAATAGCTCGCCCGCCTAATTCGGCCTGAGCGTCGTCGTCAGCATCGGTTGGTCGAGGAAGAGCGTCCGCGCCACGGCTTGCACATCATCGGCAGTCACTCCCTCGATCCGCAAAGTTACCTCATCAAGCGAATACATCCGTCCGGTGTAGATCTCCATTTTGGCGATCCGCTGCATCCGGCTGGTGGGAGACTCGAGGCTCAGCAGCAGCGAACCCTTCAACTGGTCCTTGTTGAAGTTCAACTCCCGCTTCGACACCGGCCGTGCCGTCAGGTCGTCGATCTCGCGCTGGATGAGCCGCAGCGCCTTTTCAGCCCGCTTCGGCTCGGTTCCGGCATAGACCCCGAAGACGCCGGTATCCTCGTAGGTGTCATTGAACGAATAGACTGAGTAAGCCAGCCCGTGCCGTTCGCGCACTCTTTGGAAGAGCCGCGACGACATCCCGCCACCGAGGATCGTATTGAGCACCAGGAGCGCATATTTAC
Source organism: Calditrichota bacterium (assembly GCA_016867835.1). NCBI lineage: Bacteria > Pseudomonadati > Calditrichota > Calditrichota bacterium. The sequence continues at coordinate 16,946 of VGIQ01000049.1, forward strand.
GTTCATCTTGATACCGGAACGACCGGCAGCCGATTACGATGTGCGTCTGCTGGGTCGTCGTCTTTAGGTCCTGCCGCGAGGTGGTTTCGTTCGGTGGAGGTGGAGTTGCCCGCGGCGGCAGGCCGTTGTCGGCTCCTCCGCCTATACGCCGTTGAACCAATTGCACCAGCCAGTCGTGATCGATCCGTCCTGCAGCGACGATTACCGTCCGCCCGTTAAGGTAATGCCGGTCGCGATAAGCAATCAGTGCGCTGTGATCGATCCGCGCCAACGCCTCCCGTGTCCCCAGGACCGGCCGTTCGAGGGGGTGTCCCCGATAGACCTGCGCCATGAAATGCTCGAAGACGATGTCATCGGGGGTATCTTCAACGTTTTTCAATTCTTCAAGAATTACGCCCCGCTCCCTATTCACTTCGTCGGAATCGTAGAGCGAGTGCGCCGTCATATCGAGCAGCACATCGACTGCCACCGGCAGTTGATCCTGCACGATATGTGCATAGAAACAGGTCGATTCCTTCGAGGTGAAGGCGTTCAAATGCCCGCCACGACCTTCGATGGCACGAGCAATCGCCGCCGCCGACCGACGCTTCGTTCCCTTGAAGTTCATATGTTCGAGGAAGTGCGAGATCCCGGAAAGATCCTCCGGCTCGTCGCGGCTGCCGGTGTCGTAATAGACCCCGATCGAGAGGCTTCGCACCGAGGGCATATCCTCGGTTACGATCCGCAGGCCATTCGGGAGGGTGGTCTTCCGATAGCCGTTGGAGACCGTTAATTTGATGTTGGAGTTAGCCATTCAAACTTCTCACAGAGACGCGCGAGAGCGCAGTGTCCAGCGCCTCACACGTCTCTGCGAGAGTCCTTACTTGCTGTTACCGGCGGAACCGGCCGCCGTCCCGACCACCACCGTTGCGGCCGCCCCGATGGTCGTCGCGCGGCGGACGCCGTTCCCGTGGAACGTCGTTCGCCGGGTCGTAACCCGCCAGGAGCACTTTGCGCGAGAGGTCGAGTTTGCCATCGGCTTCAATCTTCAGCAGTTTCACTTCGACCTTGTCGCCGACCTGGAAGTAATCTCCCACCCGATCGACACGCTTCAGATCGATCTGCGAGACGTGCATCAAGCCTTCGGTTCCGGGCAGGATTTCGACAAACGCGCCGAAGTCCATGATTCGCTTGATCGTCCCGTTGTAGATCTTGCCGACTTCGGGCACCGCTGCGACCAGTTCGACCCGCCGCCGCGCTTCCTCGCTGGACGGTCCGTCGGTCCCGCCGATCCGCACCGTCCCGTCATCTTCGACGTCTATGGTGCAGCCGGTATCGGCGATGATCTGGCGGATGTTCTTTCCGCCGGGGCCTATGAGGGCGCCGATCCGGTCGGTCGGTATCTTAAGCGTGATGAACTTCGGCGCAAAGGGGCTGATGTCCCCGTTTGGCCGGTCGATGCAGCGATCCATCGCGTCCAGGATCTGATGCCGGGCGTCGCGCGCCTGGGTCAGCGCCTTCGACATGATCTCCGGTGTGATCCCCTTGATCTTGATGTCCATCTGGAAGGCGGTGATGCCGTCCCGCGTCCCGGCGACCTTGAAGTCCATGTCGCCGAGGTGGTCCTCGTCGCCCAGGATGTCGGTCAGAATACGGTAGTCGTCGCCCTCCTTGATGAGGCCCATTGCGATGCCCGCGACAGCCTTGTGCACCGGCACCCCGGCATCCATTAGAGCCAGCGATCCGGCACAGACGGTTGCCATCGATGATGATCCATTCGACTCAAGGATCTCGGACACTACCCGCACCGTATAGGGAAACTCATCCCAATCGGGCAGCACTGCTTCGAGTGCGCGCTCGCCCAACTTCCCGTGACCGATCTCACGCCGGCTGACGCCGAACGAGTTCTTCACCTCGCCCGTCGAGTAGGGTGGGAAGTTGTAGTGGAGCATATACTTCCGGTAGCCGTCCTCGTCCAGGTTGTCGATTTTCTGTTCGTCTTCCTTGGTGCCGAGGGTAACTGCCGACAGCGCCTGCGTCTGGCCGCGGGTGAAGAGCGCCGAACCGTGAGCGCGGGGCAGGAGGCCGGTCTCACAGGTAATCTCCCGGATGTCGGTGTCCTTCCGGCCGTCGATGCGGAAATTATCCTTCAGGATATTGCTGCGCACTTCGCGCTTGCTCATCTCCTTCAGGAGCGCTTTCACTTCGCCTAATTTGGTCGTTTCGACACCGGTCTCGGCAACGATTCGGTCGAGCAGAGCGCTGTTGCGCTCCTTACGCCGGGCTTTGTCAGTCTCACGGGCGATGGCGCGAACCTCCGCTTCGGCGATGGCGGTTACCTTGGCGGCCAGTTCCGCGTCCCGGACCGGCGGCTCGAAGGCTCGCGGCGGCTTCCGAATGCCGTCCAGGACCGCCTCCTGGAACTCGACGATCTTCCGGATGTGCTCCTGCCCGAAGAATATGCCGTCGATCATCTCCTGATTCGAGGCTTCCCGGGCATGCCCTTCGACCATCGTAATCGCATCGCGACTGCCGACGACGTAGAGGCTCAGTTTCGATTCGTCGTTTTGTCCGTTGGTTGGATTGATCACATACTGGCCATCGATCAGTCCCACCCGCACC
>VGIQ01000050.1 GCA_016867835.1 Calditrichota bacterium
TCACAAAATACGGCTGAAAGAGGAAGATGTCAAGGGTTTTTGCGAGCCCGCCCAAAAATAGTTTGCCCGCGTATTCGGACTGGCTCCGCTTCTCTGCTATCAGGCACGAAGCCGCACATAACGGCATCGGCCCCTACGCGGTCGTTCCAATGCAATGATCCATAACCTGCCACTTCCGAGCCGGGCGCTTACTTTCGGGCGCCTACTTAGGTAATGGGAGGATTGCTGCACGCCGCCATCCCTATCATTTCCCGCTCCGCCGTCGTAATACATCTCAAAGCAACATCTCGGGGGCGATGAGTGCCCCGGGCTTAGCCCCGGATCAAGTCCGGTTTTCGCCGGAATGACCAACGCACCATCATCATTAGCCAGAGGGATTCACCCTTATGCCCGTCACAATCCTATCGATCCTCCTCACTCTCATGCTCGGCGCCGCGCCGCTCTTCGCCGAAGACATGCCCGCCGCCGGAACCGGCGCTGCCATGACCGCAGCGCCCGCCGACGGCAACGTCTTCTACAAAGACAAGGACGGCAAGCGCCACTTCGTCGATCCGGTCTGTGGCATGCGCCCGGTCGTCGGCGAAAAGACGGCGCACTCCGACCTGAACGGAATGCGCTACTATTTCTGCAGCGACCACTGCGTCAAAGCCTTTGAGAAGAACCCGTCCGAAGCGCTCTCGGCAATGGTCCTGCCGGCTGGAATCATCGGTGTCTCAGGCGACAAGATGATGGCCAAGTGTTCGGTTTCGGGCGATAAAGTGGCCATCACCGAGAAGACCAACAAGACCACCTACAAAGGCTACGAATACTACTTCTGCTGCAACAAATGCCCGACCGCCTTCCAGAAGAACCCCGGCAAGTATGCCGTCAAGGCGATGGCAATTCCCGCCATGGATACGAAGGCAGGGGAAGAAAAGCACGGGGGGCACGAGGGGCACGATCATCACTGAGAGGGACTGAGTGACTGAGCGACTGAGTGGCTGAGTGATAAGCGCCCATAATTGCGGGGCGTCGTGTCCTGCATTTGGAGCGACCCTGGGGGGATGGAGCCTGCTCCATCCCCCCTTCTTTTTTAGGTAAGCGCGATGTTAAATGTTGCATCGGGAGCGCCGCTTGACTATTATGTAATGACCCCGTCGGGCAACCACGTCTCACGCATGCCGAGTCCCGACCACTGCCCAAGTGGAGAAATCGATGCTGTCACACCCTCGCTTTCGCCTGCATCCCGCCCTGCTTGCCCTGATCTTCACCACATTTACCGCACCCGCCGTCGCCCGCATCCTGCGCGTTCCCCAACAGTATAACCGCATTCAAGTGGCAGTAGATTCGTCTGCCAACGGCGACACCATACTGGTTGCACCGGGACGCTACACCGAGAACATCAACTTCAACAACCGTTCGCCGGTCCTGGCGAGCCAGTTCCTGACGACCGGCGAAGCGCGGTTCATTGCCGAGACCGTGATCGACGGCGGGTGGAACGGCCGGAGCGCCATCCGGCTCGGCAACGGCGAGAGTGGCGCAATAATCGGACTCACGGTCGAGAATGACTCTACGGACTTCGGCGCGATCTACATCCGGCTCGGCCGGCCCGACATCCGGCACTGCGTTATCCAGAACAACTACGCCAGTCGCAACGGCGCCGCGATCTACATCACCGGTGCCGCAGCGCCGCGCATCAGCAACGTCATCATCAGGCACAACGAGTGTTTCAACGTCGGCGGCGCGGTGAGCATCTTCGGCGGCTCGACGCCCCTCATCGAAAACTCGCTTATCTACGACAACTACGCCCTCCACGTCGGGGGCGCGATCCATGTCTATGCTTCCCGCGCCATCCTGCGCGGCGTGACAATTGCGCATAATGCCGCGCTCCATTTCGGCGGAGCAATCTACGTCACCCAGGGCGGGATCGTCGATGCCGCCGACTGCATCCTTTGGGAAAACGAACCCGAGCAAGTCTGGATGATGGTTGGCTGGCAGGATCAGGTCTTTCATTTGTTCTTCAACCTTATCGACGGAGGCCGGGATCGGATCGTCGCGCTCGACCCCTGGAACGTCAACTGGGGCGTCGGGAACCTCGACGCGGATCCCCTCTTCACCAATCCTGCCGAGGGAGACTACTCGCTCCGCGCGGGCAGCCCGGCTATCGATGCCGGGCACTACGAATCGGCTTTCGATCCCGACGGGACGCGGCGCGATCTGGGCTATGCCTTCTTCGACCAGGGCGACGAAGGCCAGCGGGTGCGGATCGTCCCGACCGCGCACCAGACCATACAGGAGGGAATCGACGCTGCTGACGATGGAGACGTCGTCCTGGTGCTGCCGGGGACTTATCGGGAGAATGTGCGCATTGAGGACAAGAGAATCGCACTTGGCAGCCGGATATTGACCACCGGGAACAGAGCCTATATCGATTCGACGGTGATCGACGGTGCGCGGCGCGCCGAAGGCGTTAGCATCCGGGGTCGCGGCACAGCGGGGACAATCGCAAGTGGATTCACCATCCAGAACGGCAGCGGAGCCATCGGCGGAGGCGTCTACTGTCACGACGGTGCAAGTCCGATTCTGGAGGATGTCAAAATCCGTAACTGCGACGCTCAGCTACGCGGAGGCGGGTTGGGTCTTACCGGCCGATCAAGAGCCACTCTGCGTCGGGTCGAACTGCGAGTCAACCGAGCCGGTCAAATGGGCGGTGGGGCTTCGGGTGAGTTAGGCACTGAAATGGTCATCGAGGAGTGCAAATTCATTGGGAATACCACCGAAGGCATCGGCGGTGGACTTGCCGCGCCGGGAGCAGATATCACATTGCGCAACACCGTCTTTGCGAATAATGAGGCTGGAGACAGGGGGGGAGGTGATGGTGGGGGCGCCATACACATTTGGGCCGGTTCCGGCCAAATGGAACTCACCAATCTGACGCTGCACGGTAATAGTCACGATGGCGGAAACGCCGGCGGAATCGTCGTCCGCACACAAGGTGAAGTTCTTGCTGTCGCTATCCGCAACTGCATCCTGACTGGCAACGATGGCCTTGAGGTTACGAATATCCGCGACGAGGGAGGTCGCATTGCCGACGTAACTATATCCTATTCCCTCGTCGAATCCGCCGAAGAGGGCGTTGGCGGCGAAGGCATCACCTATCACGACTCCAATTTCGACGCCGATCCGCAGTTCGTCGATGCCGGGAATGGCGACTTCCATTTGACCGCCGAATCGCCCTGCATCGACCGGGGCGATCCCGACTCGCCTCGCGACGCGGACGGCACCCGCGCCGACGTCGGAGCCTACTACTTCCACCAGGTCATCGAACGCGAAGCGCGGCGCATCGACGTCCCGGACGAATACCGCACCATTCAGTCCGCCATCGACGCGGCGATGATCGGCGATACAGTCCTTGTGGCGCCGGGAACCTATTACGAAAACCTCGACTATCGCGGCAAGTTGATCCTCGTCGCAAGCCGGTACCTGCTCTCCGGCGACGTCCGCGACATCGGCCGGACGGTCATCGACGGCCGGCGCGAGGACGGCGTCCCGGCGCCGACGGTTCAGTTCGTCCGGAATGAATCGGCGGATGCGCACCTCTACGGCTTCACCGTTACCGGTGGGAGCGCGCGCGAAGGCGGCGGCCTCTTCTTCTTCCGCACCTCCCCAACCGTCAGTTATTGCGTCGTTACGGGCAATCATGGCCTCTATGGCGGAGGCGGACTCTATGCCTACGGCTCGTGGCCGACGCTCGACCATCTGACCATCACCGGCAATACCGCGGATGCCGGCGGAGGCGGCACCCACCAACGGAACGGGTCGTGGATGCGAATGATGCACACCATCGTCCGCGACAACGAAGGCGCCGAAATCTACATCCATGGCGACCGTGATCCCTGCACCGTCGAGGTTGACTGGTGCAACATCGAGGGTGGCGAAGAGGGCATCGCCGACAACGACAACGCCAACCTCGAATGGGGCGAAGGCAACATCGACGCAGATCCACGCTTCCTCAGGCTGACCGGCAGCGGTGATTATCGTCTGGCCGCCGGTTCGCCCTGCATTGACGCCGGCAATCCCGACGCTGCGGCCGAGCCGGACGAATCGGCTCCCGACATCGGCGCGCTCTACTACGACCAGCGGGTCTGGTCGGAGGGAGATTTTTCTGTCGCAATGCGGCGCGGCTGGACGATGATCGGCGCGCCACTGCTTCCCGACCCGCGCGCGATGACCGAAATATGGCGTCTGCTCGTCGAGGCGGGCCGTCTCATCATCGTTAAAGACCATAGAGGCCGGTTCTATCATCCCGAGATCGGCTTCAACAACCTGCCCGACTGGGATCCACGTCAAGGCTATCTGGTCAAGACGACCGACTTCTCGCAACTCAACCTGGCTGGGACGATCGTTGACCCGGCAGAGCCGATCCCGCTGCGGGAGGGCTGGTCGATGGTCTCCTACCTGCCCTTCGAAGAGACTGATGTGATGACGGCTTTCAACGGCGTCTTGGACGACCTCATCATCGTCAAGGATGGCTTCGGTCGGTTCTATCTGCCGGCAATGGAGTTCTCCAATATGGTGGCAATTGAGCCGGGGCGGGGGTATCAAGTGAAGATGGCGCGGACGCGGGAACTGGTTTGGAACGGTTGGCAGGGTATGCAGAATGCAGAACCCGGAATGCGGCGTAATGTTGCCGCTATCACCGGCGGCTCCCCGATTCATCAGGGGGAAGAAGAAGGAGAGCCCATCCACTTCCAGCCGGTAAAGCAGTCAGGGATGAATATGTCGGTGCTGATCGATGGAAGATGGAAGATGGAATATGGAGCAGGGGAGATCGGGGTCTTCACAACGGATGGTCTATGCGTCGGCGCTGCTTCATTCCGCACTCCGCATTCCGCATTCCGCATTGGCTTCGCCGTCTGGGGCGACGACCCCACGACCGTCGAGGTGGACGGCGCGCGGGAGGGGGAAGAGTTGCGGTTCCATCTGTGGGATGGGCAAAATGAATCGATGCTCAACCTGCACTTCGCACTTGAGCACTCGAGCACTCGAGCACTTGAGCACTTGTCCTACCAAACCGACGCTATCGCGGTCGGAACGCCGGGTGAGTCGAGCGCGCTGCCGGCCGCCTTCGCCCTTCACCCGCCCTATCCCAACCCCTTCAACGGCGTCGTCATCATCCGCTACGACCTGCCTTCCGCCGCCGACGTCCGCCTGGCGGTCTTCGACCTTGCCGGGCGGGAGGTGGCAAGGCTCGCCCACGGGCGACAGCCTGCCAGGCGGCATAGTATAGTGTGGGAGGGGGCGAATGTTGCGAGCGGGATTTATATCGTCCGACTTAAGGCTGGGGCGATCAAAAGGTCCGCCAAATTGCACTTGATAAGATGATTCATCATTACCATACCGGGGTCACAATGCGTAGCGTAGTTTGGCTCGGCATACTAATAGGCGCATCGGCGATCTCCTTTGCCCAGCCTCAACTCGACTGGAGACGCGTCTATAATCATCAGGAACGGCGCACAGCCTGGGATCATTGTTCTACGCCCGACGGCGGCTACCTGTTGGCCGCCGAAACGGGATTCGTCCGCGAAGATGTTTGGGATGCGCTGGTCATGAAGGTTGATGCCGAAGGCCGTTTGGAGTGGGAACGCCGATTGGGCAATCAGAATGACAATGAAACCCTTCGGGCCGTGGTTCTTGCCGACGACGGAGGCTGCGCCGTGGCCGGAGTTAGTTCAGTCAACAACTCCGACTTCCTGGTCCTTCGGCTGGACGAATTCGGAGATATCGTCTGGTCGAATACCTACGGTGGCAATCTGCACGAATTCGCCACCGGAATCACTGGTGATGGAGAAGGTGGCTTCCTGATCTGCGGAAAAAGAGCCGATAACGGGTACATTATCCGCATCGACGGTGATGGAGAACTGATTTGGGAGCGGATCTACGATTTTGGAGGGCAATACGACGTTTTCACGAACATAGTCTCTCGCGAGGGAGACTATGCCCTTTGCGGCAGCGGCGGCAACGCCCGTCAACCGCTCCTGGCTATCATCGACGGTGAAGGCGAGTTGATATTCAGCCGCATTTTCAATCACGACGACAACCGCGGCCGGATGATCTGGGACTTTGACATTACCGCTGACGGCGGATTCATCATGGTCGGGCATGTCAATCTCGCGCCCGGCGGTAACGGAATGCTCCTGCGTCTCGATGCCGAAGGCAACCGGCTCTGGAGCCGGAACTACGATGGCCCCCGCGATCGTCAGAACACCTCATTTGCGTGTGCGGTAGCCTCACTTCAAGATGGTCGAATTGCTCTGTGTGGCAACACCGACAATGCAGACTTCTGGGCGCTTTGGGTCGATGCTGATGGCAATCCCGTTGCGCAGGATCATACCGCCGGCAACGGCTGGTCGGCACGGGCCGGAAACGGCACTGTTACCTTTGCTGGAAGTGATGGATACAATGTATTATTGCAACAGTATGTCCTCCCGCCGCCGGTCCATACCTTGCGCCTTGCCGCCAACTGGGATATCTACTCAACCTATCTTGTCCCGGACGATCCCAACATCCCAGCCCTTATGGCGCCACTGGTTGGACGCGGCAGTTTGATCATCATCAAGAACCAGAGCGGACAGTTCTACTCTCCACGGTTCAACTTCAGCAACCTCCCGCCGTGGGATGTCCACTCTGGCTACATGATCAAAATGACCCGTCCCGACAGCCTCGTCATAACCGGCCAACCCGTTCAGGAGGATGAAGCGCTCTTCTTGCTTGAAAACTGGAATATGATCGCCTACTTTCCGGTGGATGCGATGGACGCGCCAGCGGCTCTGGCCGGGCTGGGGGAGCGTCTCGTATTGGCCAAGGACGGGCGCGGCAATTTCTATAATCCTGCGCAAAACTTCAACAATATGCCGCCGCTCCATCGGGGTGCGGGCTATATGATCAAGGTCGATCGCGACGTTGAGTTTCAATGGGGCGGTCGTTAAGGCTTCGAAAGGAGGGGCCATGTCAAAGCACGTCAAAATTGCGTTCTTTACGGGGTTGATTGCATCGGTCGTTCAGGCTCAGCCGGAGGTCGCTTGGGAGCGCACCTATGGCGGAGCCGGTGGCCAATATGGCGAGAGTATGGTCGTTGCGCTGGATGGGGGCTATGCGCTCGCCGGCTCGTCCGGTGGAGGAAATCTTCACTTTTGGATAGTCCGGCTCAATCGTGAAGGCGAGGTCGCCTGGCTGAACGAATACGACATCGAAGGCCAGTCCAACGAATGCTATGACCTCTGCAATACGGACGACGGGGGATTTCTCCTGGTCGGAATGATCCGGCTTGACAACGCCTATGGCTGGCACATTATGCGCATTGAGCCAGACGGAGATCCGGTCTGGCGGCGCACGTTCTTCGCCGGCGGCCAGCCACTGAATTGGGCCACGGCGGTGATCCGGGTCAAGGAGGAAGAGTATGTCGTCTGTGGTGGCCGGTTCCCGCCCAACGACAACTTGGATGCGATGATTCTGAAGATCAACGGCGATGGCGATGTGATATGGGAGCGGGAAGCAGGCGGAGACGGAAATCAAATGCTCGACGACATCACCCTCGCCCCGGACAGTTATGTCGCTTGCGGATTTTCCAATGCCGAAGGCAGCAACGACTTTTATCTGATCAAAGTCAACGACGAGGCCGGCCAGGTCGTCTGGGAGCGCACCTTTGGGGAAGAGGGTCGCAACGAACATGCCTTTGGACTGGTCCGGGCTCGCGAAGGCGGTTTTGCCGTCACCGGCTGGAACTCGGCCGATGCCAACAACTTCGATCCGATGCTCCTGCGCACTAACGAAGACGGCGAACCGCTTTGGGATCGCACCTACGATATGGAGGGCATCACCTATTCCGCCGATGTGGTGCAGCAAATAGACGGTGGATTCACTCTGGTTGGTCGCCAGTCGGTCGGGCGCAATATGTATGTCGGATTTGCGCTCACGACCGAGCCTGACGGCGAACCGACCTGGGATATGGCCGGGGGGCGGGCTTTCTTCTTCACGCGCTACAACGATGTCGCATTCGATGCCGAAGATAATTCCACTCTCATCTGCGGCACCACCTATGGCGGCGACAACAACGTCCTGATGGACGTGATTCTAACCAAGTTGGAGCCGGTCAATCATCCACCTGCGATTATGGGCCGCATGCCCGAGGACTCGGTCCTCTTCGCGGTAATACGCGAGGTGCTGCGGTTTCAGGTTGAAGCAATCGACATCGACCGCGACCCCCTGGACTATCGCTGGACCCTGAATGGTGATACAGTAGGGGTAGAAGACTTCTACGAGACCCAGTTTGCCGATACCGGCGAGTTCCGCGTGGAATGTTTTGTCCGGGATTGGCAATTTACCGTTTCGACGGTCTGGGTGATTAGGGTGCTGCGCCTGATAGATGGATACGACCCGGTGAACCTTAACCTCCGGATCGAACGGGGCGAATCGGTGATCTTCGTCATCCGGCCCGGACCGAATCCCGACAGTGTAGGCGTGGCGTGGTATCTCGACGAACAACTTATCGGGCGGGACACATTGATGCCTATAACATTCCCCGAAACTGGGCGGTTCATTGTGGCGGCTTCTGCTGGATATAGAGAAGTCATCGACACAATGCGCTGGTCAGTAGAAGTGGTCGAACCGGAGAAAATATCACCAGTTGGGAATGTGCCATTCTTGTTCGCCCTCCACGAACCCTATCCCAACCCCTTCAACGGCGTCGTTATGATCCGCTACGATCTGCCTTCCGCCGCCGACGTCCGCCTGGCGGTCTTCGACCTTTCCGGGCGGGAGGTGGCAAGGCTCGCCCACGGGCGACAGCCTGCCGGGCGGCATAGTATAGTGTGGGAGGGGGCGAATGTTGCGAGCGGGATTTATATCGTCCGACTCCAGCAAGGTGCGAAAGTTGAAGCACGGAAGGTGGTATTGGCAAAGTGAAGCCCTATTTAGAGGTGAGGCAATGGACGAGACAATGAGATTTGCGCCTATTCTTACCTTAATCTTGGTAGTCGCCAATATTTTGTTCGCGCAGGATGGCGAGCATATCATCCGCGTCGGTTCCGGCGGGATATCGGGTAATTATTGCGACGTCAAGGCTTACAATGAGAATATCGCCTACTACACCAATCGCTTTGGATTGGTGGTGATGGATGTCTCCGACCCTGAAAACCCCAATCCGGCGCGCATCATCCCCACCCGTGGCAACGCGCAAGGGCTATTCCTCAAGGACAGTCTGCTGTTTCTCTGCGATGGCTACGAAGGATTGCGCATCTACGATCTGAATGACGACCCGTGGAATCCGCGCGTGATCAGCCATACGACCGGACCAAGCAATGCACGGGGGTTGGTCGTCATCGACGACTTTGCCTATCTTTGGCAATACCGTAATTCCGTTGGCTTCATTTATGACGTCTCCGACCCTGAGCAACCTGAAGAATTGAGTAGGACGAATTTTCGAGGGGGGGAAAGTATGCAAATCCATCCATTCGGAGATCGATGCTATATCGTTTCCGCAAACGCTCCAACATCATACTGGGATATTAGTGATCGAACTAATCCGGAAATGATAGGTGTCGTGAATGGGACATTAAGAAGCGGTGAACATAATACCTTATTTGATGATAGACTCGCAAATGTGATTAGCCACCGAACAGTTTATCAAATTACGGATTCCCTTGAAATGGACTCGGTCGGTTATATAAATAGTTTTGCGGTCTCGAGTATGAAGATAGTAAATGATACTCTGTTTGGTACCGGCAGTCCTGATAATAATCGCGATAGGAATCCTGGCATGGCAATTGTGGACTTGACAAACCTTCGGCAACCAAGACGGATTTCTTATCTCTGGCAGTCATTACGTGGCGGCATTCGAGCGAGTTCCCGTTTTTTTGACCTACGTGACGGGAAAATGTTCACTTGTGACGGTGTGAATGGAACGACCATCTACGACGTCAGCAGTGTTGAGCATCCTGCAACAGTAGGCTACTACGACAATCGGGGCGACTTCCATAACGTCGCCTTGTCGCCCGACTACATTTATACCAGCAATTGGTTGAATTGGCAAGTTAACCGAATCAACTCCTTCAGACTCAGAGTCTATTCACGCCGCCCGATATCCGATCCGGAGGAGGTCTATGCATATGAGAGTTCACCCCAAGACAGCGTCTTTGGATACGGCTATAGCGAGTTTAGTCGTCCAATTGTTATCGGCGACCGCCTCTACGGCCTCGCCAATGGCGGCTACTTCGCCGGATTTTCCCTGGAAGACCCGGCGCGCCCTACTCCGCTCTTTATCGTCAATCAAAATCAGTTTGGTGCCGGGCAGCATTTCGTGGTGGATGGCACTATAGCCTATACGGTTAGCACATATATCTACGCCATCGATTTTTCTGATTATCGAAACCCGCGGCTTCTGAGCCGCATATATTGTTACCAAGCACAGGGTGGAATCGCCTGCGACGAACGATATCTCTACGTCCATTCATGGAGTGATGGTCTCTACATCTACAGCCGCGCGAACAACCGACTTAGCCAAGTGGGACTACTTAGGTTGGGACCGACCGTTGCGGCAAACGACATCCTTCTTTACGCCAACCGGGCCTACATCATACTTTCCCATTACGCACTAATCGTCGATATTTCGGATCCACCGAATCCGGTCGTTACCGGCGAACTCCGGTGGCCGGGTCTTACCTGGCGGGCATCGATCTCGGACGGCGTTCTCTTCGCAAGTTGTTGGGAACTCGGAGTCTATGCCTACTCGCTCGAAGACCCCGACAATCCACGCCGCGTCGGATATTATGACACGCCCGGACGATCTCATCAAGCCTTGGCGCAGGATGGCTATCTCTATGTGGCTGACTCCGATGAGATTGGAATTTACGATGTTGGTGAAATTACCGGTTGGTGGGCGCCGGTACTGTCGGATACAGCGCACGACTTCGGCGAAGTGGAGTTGGACAGTTCCGCCCAGTGGCAGTTCACGCTGACGAACAACGCCCAACACCCGATGCAACTATTCTCGGCATCCGTTGATGATTCGAGTTTTGCCGCGATTCTCGACAGCGTTGTTTTGGAATCGGGCGAGCGGAGTTCTATATCAGTGCGATTCCGGCCAAGATCGGCTGAAGAATATACCGGAACGCTGACCATTCATACTGATCGTCGTAGATTGACGGTAGCACTAACCGGGCGCGGCACACCGCTTTCTGCTCCCCAAGACCAGACCTTACCAACTGCCTTCGCCCTTCACCCGCCCTATCCCAATCCCTTCAACGGCGTCGTTACTATCCGCTACGACCTGCCAGAAGAATCTCCGGTGCGGATTGCGGTCTATGACCTCGTTGGGCGCGAGGTGGCAAGACTGGTCGAAGGACGACAGCCTGCTGGGCGGCACAGTGCGGTGTGGAAAGGAGCGGATGCCGCGAGCGGGGTCTATACGATCCAACTTGAAGCGAGCGGGCAAAAGGTCATTCGGAAGGCATTGCTCCTTAAGTGAGCGACCAATAGAAGCCAATGACCATCGGGACAAGCGCCACCATACAGAAACTCGTGCGATTATGCCGTTGTCATCCCCGCGTAGGCGGGGATCCATTCCGGATTGGTTTGACTGGGTTCCCGCCTGCTCGGGGATGACGCCATATATCGCCAATATTTTCAACTTGATGATAAGCGTGTAGTCACTTTGTGATTTAGACTACCTTCAATTCCAATAGGATGCACGATGAAATTTCTGCTTCTAACCCTGCTACTTCTGCCGGCGCTGGCACCTGCGCAGGACAGTCCGGTGATCGAGGAGATCGGCCGGATACGCGCCGCCAAAGTCCTGCAGATTAGCGGCGACGAGATGTTAGCGCAAATGACCATACCAGCCTATGAATTCGCTGGATACGGCACCACCTGGCTGGTCAACTACGACATCAGCGATCCTCTCCAGCCTCAATTGCGGTGGCGGGCGCTTTCTACCCCGTGGGCGGGGTGGGATTTCATACACGAGTATCCCGGCGTCATTTCAAGCGCAGTGCTGAGCGACACCTTGCTATTCGGGTTGAGCCTACGCTATGCGCAAAGTGACATAGTCAGCGGCACGTTCACCGCAGTTGTCGCCTCCTTGGATCCTGAATCGGGCCGTGAATTATGGGCGAGTGGATTCTCGTTTGGATCCGACACCGCTTGGGGCCATTTTAATGGGCCGAAGCCGTCCCGAATGCAGGTGCATAACGGCTATCTTTACGTCGGGATGGGCTATCTCGGGCTGGTGATTTTCGAGATCGTCTCTGCGGACAGTCTGATTGAGGTCGCGCGGACCGATATGGGCTGCGCCGACTTTGCAGCGGTGGGCGACCGCCTCTGGTTCTGGGGATTCACACCTTTGATGGAAGAATGGGGCGAAAACGGTATCGACCTCTCCTCACGTCTCCTCGACATCAGCGATCCTTCGCAGCCTGAAGAACTTGGCGAATTCGATCCGCGATATATCCGCGCCGGTCACTGGCGATTGGACGATTTGATCTATAAACCCCAGCCCGGCGGCTTTTTCCACATCTTCGACATCACTTCCGACACCCCCTTCGAGCCGGTCGATTCGCTGGCATTGCGTTCAACCTCGACCTGGATGGCGCGCGATGGCAATCGCCTCTTTCAACGCACCAGTGACCGGATCTATGTTTATGACATCACGGACCCGACAAGCCCGCAACTCATCGCCCAGGGATCTTACCGAAATCCTGAATTCTATTTGATGGATGGCATTGCGGCAGGCAGGGATAACATCTTCATCTACTCGAGTTGGGATCACATCTTCTATGGCCTTGAGTCAGTGGTCTTCTACTTTGGGCCGAATGCTGTGCCGGAGGAAGCAGATCCCGCACCATCGAACTTCGCCCTCCACGAACCCTATCCCAACCCCTTCAATGGCGTCGTCACCATCCGCTACGACCTGCCCGAAGCGTCTCCGGTGCGGATTGCGGTCTATAACCTGTCAGGGCGCGAGGTGGCAAGGCTCGCCCAAGGGCGTCAACCGGCCGGGCGGCACAGTGTGGTGTGGGAGGAGGCGGATGTTGCGAGCGGGGTCTATGTCGTCCACCTCGACACTCCCGGACATTCCCTGCGCACCAAGACGATTCTGTTAAAGTGAATATACCACTCCACCAACCGGGAGGTTCTGATGCGTCATCGTCTTTTCCGCATGCTATCAGTCTCTGCCGCCCTTCTTGTCCTGACCGCAGCCTCCGTTAGCGCAAGGACTTCAAGCCACCCTGAAGCCCCCCGTCGCGATCCGGGAGGACGACGGGCACTCTTCGCTCTCAATGGTGCAGGACTGAATGCCACCATATCGAACTGGGGCGAATCGGGCAATCCCGACGGCGCTCCCGGTTTCTACGGCTTCGAGTT
Source organism: Calditrichota bacterium (assembly GCA_016867835.1). Classification (NCBI taxonomy): domain Bacteria; kingdom Pseudomonadati; phylum Calditrichota; species Calditrichota bacterium. The sequence continues at coordinate 13,399 of VGIQ01000050.1, forward strand.
CCCCCGCACCTCGGGCAACGACTTCCTTTTCTCCGCCGGCATCTGGGTGGGAGCGCGCGTCAACGACGAACCGCTCGTCTCGACCACCACCGACGGCGATAACGGCACCAATGAGTTTTCGCCCTCCCGAGACCGCTTCATGGCGCTCAGCAATGTCTTTGTCGCTCCCCTCTACCGCTTCGGTCTGATGGGCATCGATGACGATGACGATTGGAACGGAGACCGTCACGACCTGGATGATGACGGCCGCCCTTCCTTCGATTGGGACGGCCCGGATAGTGACGCCAACGGGGACGGCAATCCGTTCTACGACCCTGAGCCGCGCATAGATGAAGACCCCCCCGGCAACATCGCAAACGACCTCCTCGACAACGACCACGACGGCCTCGTCGATGCCGATGACGACGACCTCGATGGCGACCTCGATCCCGACTCCGATGACGACGACGGCGACGGCCTTGCCGACGAAGATGTCGCGGCAATGGCGACGCAGGATATCCTCGCAATCTACGACGACACCGATGTCCGGCAAGTCCAGTCACCCGATCCGGATGGCCACTCGCCGCTCGGTATCCGCATCGAACAGCGCGCGCTCTGCTGGCGCATCGTCGATGACCGGATTCGGGATGCGGTGATCTTCGAAGTCACGGTGCGCAACATCGGCCGGGAGACACTTGAGGAGGTTTGCTTCGCTCTCTTCGCCGATCCGGACATCGTCGCCCGCGGCGAGAGCGGAGATGCTGCTTCGGCCGATGATTCCTGTTGGTTCGACCGCGAGCGCCGGATGGCTGTAATGTGCGACGACCTCAACGATGCAGACGGTGCCGGCCCGGGCGCTTTCGCCATGAAGTTGCTTGCGACGCCCGGCAATCCGGACGAGACCTTTTTCACCTACCGAAGTTTCGAGCGTCTCGGCGGAGGCGATCCCGAGACCAATCGGGACAAATATGCGATGATGACCTCGCTTGTCGAAGATGAACCATCGGATTTTCTATCCGATTGGCGGTTCTTGCTCACCTTTCGCTCACATCCCGACGCCGAGCCGTGGCAACTTGAGCCGGGCGGAACGATCCGCATCGCATTTGCTTTCGTAGGGGCCTCGAATCCGCGGGACATCAATGCAGCTTCCGAAGATGTGGAGGACTTTTATCGAGACGCCTTGGTGAGCATCTGGCAGGGCCGTTTCATTCCCTATCCGTCAGAACCGCAAGTCTTCGATCCCGGCACCGGAAACAGCCTCGTCGTTACCTGCCCTCGCTATGGTGAAATCCCGCTGGTGGATGGTGTCGTGTTGCGTTACGGTGATGCTGATGGCATGATCGACGAGATCGATATGGAAGACCGCGACTCGCTGGTGGTCGAAGACCTGAACAATGGCCGGCAATACTGGTTTGTCTTGCAGATTTACGATCAGGAAGGTGAATTTGGCCCCGTTTCCGATACCACGCGTCTTGAGCCGATGCGCATCCCGAGGAAGCCGGCCGGCCTGCAATTGGTGAGCGAAGGCTTGCGCTCCATCGACCTTGCCTGGTCTGCCAATATCGAACTTGACCTTGCCGGATACCGACTTTACCGGTCGACTGACGGCGGCGCCTTCACTCCTGTAGGCGGTTTGATCGAAGCGACGCGTTTCCTTGACAATGTGCCGGTCTTTGCGCTTTATCGTTACCGGTTGACCGCGCTGGACCGTGACGGCAATGAAAGCCGCGCTTACGGTGCCGATTCGCTCGACCGGGCAATCGAAGGCGCGCCCTACACCTTCGACGATCAGCGCATCCTCATCATCGACGAGACCCGCGACGGCAATGGCAATCCCGGATCACCCGACGACGCGGCCGTAGATGAGTTCTACGCCGGCTTGATGGGAGGGCAGGACTGTATCGCGCTTGATCTGCTCCGCTTCAGCGCCGATCAGCAGCGACCACTTGGCGCCCGGGACGCCGGCCGCTTTCAGGCTATCATCTGGCACAACGACGATACCAGTTCCCCACTCCTGGAACCGCATCTTCCATTCCTGATGCGCTTCGTCGAATTGGGGGGAGGTTTCATCTATTCCGGAATGTCCATAGGTGCTAACTTCATACCCGGATATGTTGGCGGACGGGTCTCGTTCAGCGTGCCCATCACGCGGGTATTCGGCTTTCGAGAAGCCGAATTGTCTGTAGAGAGGGAATTCTCCGGAGCAACTCCGGAGGGTAACTGGCCCGCCTTGAACCTCGACCGGGCGAAAGTCCCGCAGAACTGGGCCGGGCTTAGAAACTGCAGTTATCTGCTCGGAGGGGAGCCGATCTACCGCTTTCGCTCGGCAATCGGCTCAGCGTTCCATGACCTGCCCTGCGCCTCAGCATTCGTGAACGAAGGCGGCGGACGGACTTTGGCGCTCGGCTTTCCACTTTACTTTATGGAGCAGCAAGGTGCGCTTGAGTTTATGCAGCAAGCCCTCCAGTGGATTCGAGTGGACGTGCCACAGGATGGTTTGATGCGACCGCCGGCTACATTCGCCCTTCACCCGCCCTATCCCAACCCCTTCAACGGCGTCGTCACCATCCGCTACGACCTGCCGGAGGCGGTTAGGGTCAAACTTGAGGTCTATGACCTTTCGGGACGCCTCGTGGAAACGCTCTTCAACGGCATCGCCGAAGCCGGACAACATAAGGCGGTCTGGAACAGCGGACAGAGTGGTTCCGGGCTCTACTTCCTGAAGATGACGACCCCGACGCGAAGTCTCTCAACGAAAGCACATTTGATCAAGTGACGGAAAACATATTGCGACATATCTTGGCCGCGTTAACGGTTGGGCTGGTAGTTAGTGTTGCCAGCACCGAGCCCAATCGCAACGTCACTTTCGTGTCGGATGCGATGGTTTCCGGCTATTACCGGGATGTCAAGATCGTCGGCGACCGCATTTACTGCGCCGTCGGATACGGCGTTGTCGTCTGGACATTCGACGAGAACAGTCCGAACGAGCCTCCGGTCGAGATTGGCCGCTTCCCGACCCCGGGGCAAGCCTACGCCATATTTATCGACGATACCCTCTGCTATGTTGCAGACGGGTCGAGGGGCTTGCGGATCTATGATGTCTCCGACTTGAACAATGTGGAGGAGTTAGGCGTCTATGAAGAGACGACCGGATTTATCGGGGTGACAGTTGGGGAGGGCGTCGCCTATCTGGCGCGTAGTCGGATCGGGATATATACGGTCAATGTTTCTGATCCGACTAATCCATCGCTGTTGGGATCGATTCAGTTTTATACTGAGAATGGTCGATTAGTCCTACACAACGGCTACCTTTGGGCAAGTTTATCAAATCGGGGGTATTGGTTGACAGCATTTGATGTGAGCGATCCTAGAAATATTAGGATTGCAGGGCAGTATCAAAATGCGGGCGCTGGAGGAGGCTTTAGTTTTAATGGGGATGTAGCCTTTATAAGTAGAGATTCACTGACCGTTCTCGACATTTCGAATCCTCTTGAGATTGGATACTTGACTTCATACCGAAATGCACAGTATGGTTACGGTATTGTCTATAAGGATGGCTATCTATATGGTAGGGGTGGGCAAGTCATTACCGATGTGCGTAATCTAAACAATATTAGGACAATTGGATTTGTTGCCCCCAATGGACTGCTTACTGGTATGGGTATGCCCGACTTTCTCGAGGATTACGTTTACGTGCCCGCCAGTCAGCGCGGGCTGAAGATAGTTAACGTGAGGGACAAGACGCGTCCTTTCATTCAGCATGTCAATCTGACAAACGGCGATGTTAAGGATGTCATTTTCAGGAATGGCTACATCTATGTCGCGGATGCACAAACCGGCGCTTGGCCTGTTCCAAGAGAGGGCAATTATTATCGTGTAGGTAGAATGCGCGTCTATAGGGTTACGGATCCGCAACGCCCAGTGCTGGTAGCAGACGTCGATGGACTTTTGGATTATCAGGACGATGGTTTCACAAGAATCGATCTTTTCCGCGACACATTAGTATGCCTCAATGGACCTGGAACTACGCTTTTGAATATTTTAGATATCAGCGATCCAGAGCATCCAGAGCTAATTCTTGGTGGGGGGCCAAACGATCCAAGAATAGGTGCAGGTAGAAGCCCCACTTATGAAGGGGAGTTAATGTTTGTCGCAGGTGATGCGCCAATTATGGGGATCGAATCACTTCGCAACCCTGAACGCCCGGAGAGGTTGCTCACATACATGAGTCAAGAGAATAACAGATTTTACAAAATATTCGCTGTCGATAATTTTCTATTAGTTTCCGGACAAGTATTTGGTCAATACAATGCGGTATTTACCTATGACTGGAGTGATCTTGAGAACGTTCGACGAGTCGGTGAATGGGGGCAAATCAACGGCTTGAAGGCCGATGGTGTTCGAAATGGGGATTATCTTTATTTAGTTGGCGGTGGCATCGGATCGGGATTGTCCGTCGTGGATATTAGCGATCCTCTTCACCCGCACGAGGTTCACCATACAAATGAAGTGCGGATCGGCTATAGGCCAAGGGTGGTGCAAAATCATTTATTTGTGCCAGATGGCACAAGCGGAGTCAGGATATTTGACCTTGAAGATCCTTCGCTCCCGCAGCAAGTAGGATACTATGACACTCCCGGTGGAGCAGGAGGCGTCGCTGTGGACGAGGATCGCGGATTTCTCTTTGTGGCGGACGGCTCTAACCTCACTATTTATGACATCGGTTTGCTACTCCGTGCATGGGATCTGGCAGTTATGGAGGAAGTTCATGACTTCGGTGATGTGGCACTCGATTCGACCGCAGTTTGGCCGTTGACACTGATCAATCGCTCGGAGCGCGAGGTTGTTATCGACAGCGTTCGGCTCGCAGGAGATGGTTTTACGGTCGATGATGTTGACGGATTCGCAATAGCCCCCGACGAGGAGTTGGAAGTATGGGTCTTTTTCGCGCCCGACAGTAGTCAGGAATACAACGGAGAGGCGGTGGTCTATTCGATGGGCAGACGATTGAAGGTGCAACTTTCCGGTCGCGGCGCACCGCTTTCTGCTCCCCAAGACCAGACCTTACCAACTGAATTCGCCCTGCATCCGCCCTTCCCCAATCCCTTCAACGGCGTCGTTACTATCCGCTACGACCTGCCGGAGGCATCTCCGGTGCGGATTGCCGTCTATGACCTCTCCGGGCGGGAGGTGGCAAGGCTCGCCCAAAGGCGTCAACCGGCCGGGCGGCACAGTGTGGTGTGGGAGGGGGCGAATACCGCAAGCGGCATCTATACGATTCAACTTGAAGCGAGCGGGCAAAAGATCATTCGGAAGGTGTTGCTTTTAAAATGAGATGCATTATGTGGAAGTCCGCGTAGGGGCGGATTCCGATCCGCCCGTTTGGGGAGTGGCTTATCGCGGAGGGGCGGATTCCGATCCGCCCGTTTGGGGAGTGACTTATCGCGTAGGGGCGGACTCCGATCCGCCCGTTTGGGGAGTGGCTTGTTGCGTAGGGGCGGATTCCGATCCGCCCGTTTGGGGAGTGGCTTGTCGCGTAGGGGCGGATTCCGATCCGCCCGTTTGGGGAGTGGCTTATCGCGTAGGGGCGGATTCCGATCCGCCCGTTTGGGGAGTGACTTATCGCGTAGGGGCGGATTCCGATCCGCCCGTTTGGGGAGTGGCTTGTTGCGTAGGGGCGGATTCCGATCCGCCCGTTTGGGGAGTGGCTTGTCGCGTAGGGGCGGATTCCGATCCGCCCGTTTGGGGG
>VGIQ01000051.1 GCA_016867835.1 Calditrichota bacterium
GACGATTGATGTTCCGGTTGATCGTCGATAAGACGCCCCGCCCGGGAGCGTTCCACATGGCTGCAGACGACTTTCTTGCCCGCACGGTGGGTGATTGGGACGGGGCCTTTCGCACTTACAGTTGGTCGCCTCCGGCTATATCGCTGGGAACCCATCAAGACGCTGCTATCGTTGACTTTGATGCCAACCGCCAAATGGGCTGGGATGTTGTCCGACGCCCGACCGGTGGACGGGCACTTTTACACCGGAACGACGTCAGTTATGCATTCGTTCTGCGCGCCGGTGGAACCGGCCCGGTAGGGTTGAGAGTAATATATGGCCAGGTCGCGCGCGCCATTGCCGAAGCCCTCGACGAAGTCGGGATCGCAGTCGATGCCGATTCCGGCTCAAGGTCGCCGTTGCCTCTGACCTCGCGCCTGGGGCGGCTCTGTATGACTTCGCAAGTCCGGGGAGAACTCCTGCATCAAGGGCGAAAGATCGCTGCCGCAGCACAGCGCATTTATCCCGGTGCGATACTTCAGCATGGTTCGCTGCCCTTGACCGGAAGGGCATCTGATATCGCCATCGGCATAAGATTGACCGACCCCGGACGAGAGAGCCTCTCTACCTCGCTGGAACGTGCCGCTTCGAGCCTCGAGCAAGCCGCCAGTCGTATAATCTTGAGCGATGAACTGATGCCGGCACTCGAGCGCGCCATTCAGAAGGCTTTTCAGGGAGAATGGCAAGAGACCGGTTGGTCGCTGCAAGAGATCGAGCAGATAGAGCGCACATCCGAACGGTTCCACATCTATTCCGATGCCGGCGCAAAAATGCCTTCGACGCTGGTCTATCCCGACATTCGAGTCGCAATGGCTTCCCGTGCCTGAAGCCCGCCAACTGGCGCTCTTCGGCTCCACCGGCTCCATCGGGAGTCAGACACTCGATGTCGCCCGACGCATCGGAGGCTTTGAGATCGCCTTGCTCACTGCCGGAAGTCGGTGGGAAGTACTGGCGCAGCAAGCCCGGGAGTATGCCGTGCCGGAGGTGGTGCTTGGCGATGCCGGTCACTACGACGACTTGATGCAGGCTCTGGTCGGGACTGGCTGCCGAGTGCACTGCGGTCGGGACGCGTTAGTGAAAGCCGCTGCCGAAGCCGATTATGACGTTGCCCTCAACGCCCTCGTCGGCATTAGCGGGCTGCCGGTGTCGCATGAAGCACTGAAGCGCGGCAAGACGCTGGCACTTGCCAATAAAGAGTCGCTCGTCCTGGCCGGCGACCTCCTAATGCGAATTGCTATCGAATGTGACGGACAGATCCTGCCTGTCGATTCCGAGCATTCCGCCATCTTCCAGTGCCTGGCAGGGGAGTCTATGGCGTCGGTTCGCAGGCTTATCCTGACTGCGTCGGGAGGCCCGTTTCGAGACTGGAGCAGTGAGCGGATATCGACCGCTTCGCCCGAGGAGGCACTGGCGCATCCCAACTGGAAAATGGGGCCTAAGATCACAATCGATTCCGCCACTCTTATCAACAAGGGTTTGGAGATCATCGAAGCCTGCCATCTTTTCGGCTTGCCGCATGAAAGGGTCTATGTGCGCATCCACCGGCCTTCGGTGGTTCATTCGCTTGTCGAGTTCACCGACGGCTCACTGAAGGCACAACTTGGTAAGCCCGACATGCGGTTGCCGATACAGTTTGCGCTCACCTGGCCGGAACGCCAGCCGGCAGATTACGTTTGCGATGACCCGCTCGAGTGGCCAACGCTAACGTTTGAGACGCTCGATGGATCGAGGTTCCCCGGTCCGGGGCTGGCAAGAGTGGCTTTGACGATGGGGGGGACGGCGACAGCAGTTATGAATGGGGCTGACGAAGCAGCCGTCGCCCATTTTCTATCCCGTCGCATCGCCTTCGGCTCCATTACCGATCTGATCGAGCAGGCTCTGAACCAGCATACACCGCTACCGGCTGATTCGCTCGAGGCCGTTATCGCTGCCGACGCCGAAGGCCGGGACTTCGTCAACAATCGGGTCGCCGCGTCATAGGGGAACGTCAATCCTGCAATGCGAGTATAAACGAAGTGAGTTCATTAATTTATCCAGCGATTGCCGCTGTCACGTGCCTCACGTGACAGCATATAAGCACGAACCTTCCGTCACGTGAGGGCACGTGACGGCGATTTGTGGAGTGAGAGACAAATAAATCAAAGAGCTCGAAGTGAAATTGACAATCCATCACATTTCAAAATCGTATCATTCTTAATTCTAAATTCTTAATTCTTCACTCTGAATGTCCACCATCCTCTCCTTCATAGTCGTCATCGGCATCATCGTCTTCGTTCATGAGTTAGGGCACTACCTCGCAGCGAAGATGTCGGGGGTTCGGGTCGAGACTTTTTCACTCGGTTTTCCGCCTAAGATGCTCGGTCACAAGATCGGCGAGACCGAGTATATAATCGGCTGGGTGCCGCTCGGTGGCTATGTCAAGATGAGCGGGATGATCGATGAGTCGTTCGATGAGTCGTTCGATCCGAACGATCCGCGCGGCTTTATGGCTCAGTCCTTCTGGAGCAAGGTCTTCATCATTTCGGCAGGCGTCATCATGAACGTCCTACTCGGCTGGCTGCTCTATTCGTCGCTCACCTACTCGGAGGGTGTCGGGCGGATGACCGGGACGACGTTGACGCTGGTAAGCCCGGACTATCCGGCTGCTGAAGCCGGCCTTGAAGTGGGTGATCAGATCGTCGCGGTGGCAGGTGAGCGGGTCGAGGATTGGTCGCATATGACCGAAGCAGTGCGCAAGAGTCCCGGTATTCCAGTCGAAGTCGAATGGCTGCGCGGCGACAGCCTTATGCGCACGACGATTACGCCGAGGTCGGCACGCGAGTTCAATCTCCGAACCGGAGCCGTGGACTCTGTCGGGAAGATCGGCGTAGTTGGGACTTTCACTACCGAGCGCGTCGGTCCCCTTGCGGCATTCGTTCACGGTGGCGAACAAGTCTGGTGGGTGATCCGGCTCAACGTTGCATCGGTAGCGGCCCTGCTTTCCGGCACCGCCAGCGTCCGCGAACTTACCGGACCGCTCGGTATTGCGCGAATGTCGGGCGAGAGTGCCCGGTCGGGAGCGGCTTCGTTTATCGCCTTCATCGCCTTGATCAGCATATCAATTGCCTTTCTTAACATCCTCCCGGTGCCGATGCTCGACGGCGGGCACCTGCTGTTCCTGGTGATCGAATCGGTCATCGGTCGCGAAATCCCCGAGAAGGTCAAGACCATGATGATGAAGGTCGGCCTCGCGATGCTTCTGCTTCTGGTCGCCGTTGTCTCATATCATGATATCTTGAGGTTCTATTGGCGATAGTTCATAATGTAAAGCGGCACGCTCTCCCGGTAGGGTTGGCAACGCTTCTGCTTGCGATGCTGATGGCCGGCGGTTGTGCCCGGCAAGGCGTTCGCAGCAGTGCGACGCCATCACCCTCGCGCACCATACGGCCCGACTCGCTGGTGAAGGAAATGGCGCTCGACCGCTACACGGCAGGCGCAATAAGCGAGGAGTCAGGCGATCTTGAAAAAGCCGCCGTCGAATACAACATCGCGCGTCTCTTCGACCCGTCGTCTGCCGAGATCGGCCTGGCACTGGCTCGCGTTTATGAGGCTATGAACGAGCGCCACGCCGCACTGGTCATCCTCGAACAGGTGCGCCGCCTAAAGCCCAACGACGTCGAACTTGAACGCCGCATCGCCGAAGCAAGCCTGCGCGCCGGTGCCACTCGCTCGGCGATGGATCAGTTTGGCACTCTTGAGAAGAAGGGTGCGCTCACGGTCGAAGAGACGATCCGCTATAGTTTAGTCCTCGAGCGACTTGGCAAAGGCGATGAAGCCTATGCGGTAATCCTCCGCGCCATCAAACGTAACAACCGGTCGGCCCCGCTTTACGAACGGCTCGGAATGCTGCAGGTTGCCCGACAGGATTTCGAGGCGGCGGATACGTCTTTGAAGCGGTTGATTGAGATCGACCCCTCGAACCACCGGATGACTTTTCTCCTGGGCGGCTTCTCGGTCGCCCGAAACGACTTTCGCACAGCGAATGAATACTTCCGCAAAGCCGTCGAACTACACCCGACTGACTCGCGCTATTGGACAAACCTGCTGATGACTTTTGAGGAACTGCGCGAGTATGATCCCGCCCTCGGCCTGGCCGATTCAGCCCTTGCCGAGTTCCCCGAAGAACCGCAGTTCTACGACTTCAAGGCTCGCGCCCTCGAGCGGACGAAGCGATACGAGGAGGCCCTCGATTTTGCCGAAAAGTCCATCGCCATCGACAGCACCCGTATCGCGCCCTACCTGACAATCGGCTTTGTCAACCACCAGTTGGAACAGTGGGACAAGAGCATTGCGGCTTATGAAAAAGCCGTTGCTATCGAGGCCGACAATCCGATTGTGCTCAACAACTTCGCCTATCTGCTTTCGGAGGCGAACCGGCGGCTCGAGGACGCCCTTTCGATGGTCGAAAAGGCCCTCGAACTGCGCCCCGAAACACCCTCGTTTCGCGATACCCGCGGTTGGGTGCTCTACCGACTGGGACGCTTTGACGAAGCGTTGACCGATGTCCGCAAAGCCCTTGAAGACGAAGATTCCAACGCCGAACTCTACAGTCATTTGGCACAGGTTCTTGAAGCACTAAATAGAAGCGAAGAAGCGCGATCCGCCTGGCAGAAGGCGGCTCAACTCGAACCCGACAACGATCATTACCGCGATAAAGCGCGCTAACGCGCCCCGGCTCATCCTGCCAATACTATTCGGGGGATGGCTTTTCTCGGCCTGCTCCGGAAGTTCTCTCCTGCGTCGCTACGATGCTTCAGATGCGGGCGACGCACTAACCGGTCTGATGCAGAGACGGGCGTCACTCGAAACTTATGAGGCGAGAGGAACGATATCGGTTCTGGTCGGTCGAGGCGAAGCGAAGGTGCGCAGCCTTATACGTCGGCTGTCGGGCGGCGCCTGGCGCATCGAACTCGAAGGCCCGCTGCGAGTGCGATTGGCTACTATCGAACTGAACGGTGACACTTACCGGATAGAGCGTCCTCAGACCGGTCAGGTCTATTCGGGCAGCATATCCGGCATTCTCCCCTTGCCGGAGTTGGAGGTCGATCTGGAGGAAGTCGGTCATTTAGGCTCGATGCTGTTACCGGCGATTAACCTTGAGCCGGCGCGCAACTGGCGCATCGCGTCAGCGACTTACGGCCATCCGGGGGAACTTACTCTGGTATCGGAGGCGATGCCCGCAGACAGTCTGGTTCTAAAACTTGACTACTCTCCGCTTAGGGTGCATTACGAAACGCTCTGGTCGGGTGGAGAACTTGCCTATCGCCGGGCTTTTCGGTTCGACCGGCCTGACGACGCGCTACCCTCGGGCTGGACGGTGGCGCTTGATGGCATAGAACTCGATATCTCGATCGACCGGATCCGACTGCTGAAAATAGACCATCATCCCCGTCTGGCTCAGGAAGGTCGATGAACACCGCATCAGCCCCTGCGTCGCCGGTTGCCTTGTCCATTGTCATTCCCTTTTACGACGAAGAGGGCTCGCTCGCCGAACTTCACCGCCGTCTGACCGCACTCCTTGAGCGAGAAAATCGTCCCTATGAGATTGTCTTCGTCGATGACGGCAGCCGCGACCGCTCGAACGCCTTAGTCCGGGAGATTAGAATAGCCGACCGGCGTGTCCGACTCATCACTTTTCGCCGCAATCAGGGCAAGTCCGCAGCACTCGATGTCGGTTTTAGGGCTGCTGTCGGTGAGTATATCGTTACGATGGACGCCGATCTACAGGACGATCCCGCGGAGATTCCCAACCTGCTGGCTCAACTCGATAACGGATACGACCTCGTCTCGGGTTGGAAACAAGTGCGTCACGATCCCCTCTCCAAGCGCCTGCCATCCCGCATTTTCAATTTCGTAACCGGTTGGCTGACCGGAATTCGACTTCACGACTTCAACTGCGGACTGAAGGCTTATCGTGCCGAAGTCGTCCGGGAGATCGCCGTCTATGGTGAACGCCACCGCTTTCTGCCGGTGCTGGCACACCTGGCCGGATTCCGGGTCGGTGAAATAGCGGTTCAGCATCATCCCCGGCAGTTTGGGAAGACGAAGTTCGGCGCCTACCGGTTCCTTGCCGGCTTCATGGACCTATTGACGCTACTCTTTCGGATGAAGTTCTTTGCCAAGCCGATGCACCTTTTCGGCAGCCTCGGAATGCTCAGCCTTGCCGCCGGGACCGCCGTCCTCTTCTACCTTGGCATAGGCTGGTTTCAAGGCATCTGGATCGGAAACCGGCCGCTCTTGATGGCAGGCATCCTTGGTGTCATTGCCGGGGTGCAACTGATCACACTTGGCCTGTTAGGCGAGATGATCGCCGAGCGAAGCGGGGGACGGGACTATCCGATCTGCGACGGGAGCGATCTCACGCCGCGTTCCAGGGACTAATTTGCGGATTGCCCTCGTGGGGCCATCGCGTCCCCATCGGGGCGGGATCGCCCAGTTCAACGACCGGCTGGCTGCGGAGATCGCCAGCCGGGGTGACGAACCTCTTCAGGTCGGATTCAAGCGCCTCTACCCCTCGTTTCTCTTTCCGGGGACAAGCCAGTTTGAGGCAGGTCCGGCATCTTCCAATGCCCTCCCTATCCTCGACTCACTGAATCCCCTCACCTGGCACTCTGCAGGCCGTTTTATCGCTGACTGGCATCCCGAATCTGTCGTATGCCATTGGTGGCATCCGTTCTTTGCCCCGGCCTATCGTGGACTCATGTCGAGATTGCCTCGCTCAACTGTTAGGATCGCCATTTGCCACAACGTCCTACCTCATGAGAGTGGAAGTCTGCAATCGTTAACTGCCCGTTTCGGGCTTGGCGGAATGGACGGCTTCATCGTTCATTCATCGCACGACGTTGATGCTCTTGCAGGGCTTCTTGGCCAAGGGCGCATTAGAGATCGCGCCGCCGAGGCATTTCATCCTCTATACGACCAGTTTCCCGGCGCCGATCTTCCCAAGTCAGAAGCGCGGCAACGACTCGACATTGACCCCGACGACCGAATCGTTCTCTGTTTTGGCCTCATTCGACCTTACAAAGGCGTCGATGTTCTGCTCGAAGCCGCTCGCAGGTTGACCGATCTACCCCGGCTCAAGTTGCTAATTGTCGGCGAGGTCTATTCCGGTCGCGATAACTTGATGGAAATGATAAAGTTATTGCCTATGACTATGGTGCGGTTCGAAGATCGTTTCGTCGGCGACGATGAGGTGGCTCCCTATTTCCGCGCTGCCGATCTGGTGGTCCTGCCATACCGGGCGGCGACGCAGAGCGGTATCGTGCCGATCGCCTACCACTGTCGTCGACCGGTCCTGGCGACCCTCGTCGGCGGTTTGCCTGACATCATCGACGAAGGCCGCAGCGGTTTCCTCGTTGAGCCCGGAAGGCCCGATCTTTTGGCAGACTCGATTCGCCGATTTTTCCTCGAACTGAACGCACCGCTGCTTAAAGAGGGCATCGAAGCTGTCGCCGCCCGTCTCAGTTGGTCGCGTTACCTGGACATTCTAAAGGAGTTGACCAGGAACTTGAGGGCTATCGGCTATGCCTGAGCCACTCATTGCGGCCGTCATCGCCAACTGGAATCAGAAGGATCTGACGCTTGCCGCTGTAGAATCACTCTTCCAGGACGGCTGGTCCAATCTCCTTGTAATAGTCATTGACAACGGCTCTAAAGACGGGTCCGTAACCGCGATAAGCGAGCGCTTCCCGGCCGTCCGGCAAATCGTCAATCCGGGCAACTTCGGCTTTGCCAAAGCCAATAATCAGGGCTTTGAACTGGCGTTATCGAGTGGCGCCGAGTTCATATTCCTCCTGAACAATGATGCTGCCGTCGCCTCTGGAACGCTCGGTGAACTGCACCGGTATCTTGACAAACATCCGCGCTGCGGAGCCGTTGCGCCTTATATCTTTTATGCCGGAACCGGCGATCTGATATGGTTCGGCGGCGGGGTTGCCGACCTGACCTGGGGCCGGATCGGCCACCTGGCTATTCGGCAGCGATTCAACCCCATACTGCATGGTGAAGTCCTTTGCGGTTACCTGACCGGTTGTGCCTATTTGGTTCGCAGCCGGTTGATTGTCGAATTGGGCGGGTTTGATCCGGTCTTTGGGCTTTACAGCGAGGATGTCGATCTTTCGATTCGGCATCGCAACGCCGGGTGGGAATTGTGGGCGATACCATCGGCGCGAGTCGATCATAAGGTCTCGGTCTCGGCGGGAGGTCCCGGTTCGCCCCTAAAGGCTTTTCACCTTGCCCGCAGCACGACCATTCTGATGAAGCGATATCTCTCGCCGCGCTCCTGGCTGCTGTTGATTCCAGCCGGAGCGGTGGGGGCATTTGCCAATTCACTCCGCCTGATCGTCATCGGAAAAGCCTCGTCAGTTCCGGCGTTCTTTCAGGGTCTCTGGTCGGGACTAACCGGCCGCCGTCCGCCGCGGAGATTCCGCCTCGAATACGACGGTGAAGCCTGATCTATGCCTGAACTGCCCGAAGTCGAATCCTTGAGACGGCATCTTGAATCGGCCGCCATTGGCCGGACGATCGTTGGGATCGAATTGCCTTTGCCGCGCATCGTGCGGTCGGGGAGTCTGTATGATCTGACCGGTCTAAGCATTGCGTCGATTACCCGGCACGGCAAGTATTTGACTTTTCATCTTCAAGATCGCAGGGGACACCCTTCACCACATCGTCTGCACGCTCATCTTGGTATGACCGGGACCTTCCTTTTCGAGACCCGGGAGAGAAATCTCGATGCCCGTGATGACCGGTTCGTTCGGGCTCGCATTATCCTCGACCGGGGCAGCCTCGCTTTTCGCGACGCTCGAACCCTGGGCGGACTTTGGGAAAGTAATGACAACCGGACACCTTACGACGACTTTGGCCCCGATTTCTTCGATCCGGGTTTCGATGCCGATGCGTTTGTCGCCGCTGTTCGCGGTCGGCGCACTCCCGTCAAACTTGCCCTGCTCGACCAATCGTCCGTCGCCGGTATCGGCAACATCTACGCCTCCGAAGCGCTGTTTTCCGCTGGAATTCATCCTGCCCGCCGCGCATCTTCTATCGGGATCGTCCGCTTGAAGCGCCTGCATAAAGCGCTGGGAGAGATAATGACCGCCGCGATTGCTTCGGGTGGGACGACCTTTCGCGACTTCCGCCTCTCCGACGGCCGGGAGGGAGCGTTCAAGGCCTCTCTCGCGGTCTATGGCCGGGAGGGCGATCCATGTCAGCATTGCGGAACCGCGATCCGGCGAATCGTTCAAGGCGGGCGCAGCAGTTTCTATTGCCCGCGCTGCCAGCGGGGATGAGACTCATTGACAGCGCTACATGATCGTCGGATGTGGGAGCGACTTACCCGTCGTTATCACAAGCGCGATTGGAGCGGCCCCGGCAACTTCCTGACCCGTCGCGAGTGGGAGGGTGCACGACGACTTTTCGATCGGCATTGTAAGTCTATCGAAGGCGCAATAATCGATCTTGGCACCGGCGGGGGAGCCTTCTGGAGGGTCCTCGACCTCCTACCGGATCGCGTCATTAGGATTGACATTATTAGAACGTATGCCCCAGTCTCTGCCGTGGGATCATTTGTGCAGGCTGATGCGCGGCACTTGCCGCTGGTGTCATGTAAAGTGGGGTGTATTGTTGCGCTTGGACTGACTGAATATCTAAATGACTTGGATGCCGCCTTACACGAGTGGCGTCGGGTGATTACCGCCCGGGGACGACTATTGCTCACCTGGTCGCCGCCGGGCGCGTTAGGTAACCAAGTCCGCCGTTTGACTAAACCGCCTGTCTATCTGCGCAAGGATGAGGCGATGCTGCAACATTTAACTCAGTCCGGTTGGCATCCAGTCTGCGCAGTCGAACATCACGGCTGGCAGGCAATGGTGGTTGCCGGACCGGTTTGATGCGCATTAGTTGAGAATCAGCAGACTGTCGCAATCAACCCGGCTTTCCAAGCCGTATCTTTTTGTAAGAGGGAAGGCTTGCAATAGACCTTCGCTCTTGTTATACTGTTATGTTGCCTTAGTTGCCGTAGGGTGAGCGGCGACCTTTATACCAAGGAGTTTCCATTGCGCTTCCTCCACTGTTTCCTGGTTATTCTGACGACGCTTATGCCGCTGGCGGGAGCGATCGCCGTCGATCTTGATTCGCCGCACCGTGAAGGTGTGGTGATGTTCAGCGTCTGGCCCGGTTACAAAATCGAACTTCCCTCCGAAGGTGACCTCCGTTCCGGCTATGAACCGCTCGACCGGTTTATGGACGGCATCGGTGCAACCCTTGTCGAGCGCACCTTCCCATTCTGCCTACCACCGGTCAAGGACGGCCCGGACCTCAGCCTGATCTATAACCTCTACTTCCCGGAATCGGTCTCTATTGCCGACGTGATTCATGATCTCTCGAAGGTCGAAGGGATCGAACTGGTCGAGCCGTGGTATATCTATCAGACCTGCTTTGAGCCTAACGACCCTCGTCGCGGTCAGCAGTATGCGCTGCAGAAACTGCAGATGTATTCGGCTTGGGATATCCATCGCGGCAGCCGCAGCATCGTCGTAGCCGATGTCGATACGGGGATCCAATATAACCACCCCGACATTGCTGCGAACCTCTGGATCAATCCCGGCGAAGATTTGAACGGCAACGGCGTCATCGATCAGGATGAGATCAACAACCGCGACGACGATGGCAACGGTTATCGCGATGACTTCTGGGGTTGGGATGCGATGCAGAACGACCGCCTGCCGCAGGACTCGGACGGCCACGGCACCCACACCGGCGGGACGATTGCCGCGGTTACCAATAACGGCACCGGTGTTGCTTCGATCGGATTCAACATCTCTCTAATGGTCTATCGCGCCGGGACCGGCGGATCGATTCAGTATGGTTATCAAGGCATCGAATACGCGGCCCGCAACGGCGCGACAGCGGTGAATTGCTCGTGGGGTGGTCCGGGCGGGAACGACTTCACCCGACGGGTGGTGATCGACGCTAACGCTCGCGGCTGTCTCGTCGTCGCTGCAGCCGGCAACGACAACGTCGATGCGACCTTTTATCCGGCATCCTATCCGACCGTGCTTGCAGTAGCCGCGACCGATCAGAATGACCGCCGCGCGGGCTTCTCGAATTACGGTGCCTGGGTCGATGTCTCGGCTCCGGGGGTCTCAATCATGAGCACCGTCCCGACCAATGGCTATGCGAGTTATCAAGGCACCTCGATGGCCGCCCCGCATGTCGCCGGACTGGCCGGACTGGTTAAGTCGGCCTATGAACAACTCACAGTCGAGGAACTGCGCCAGTTGATCCTCGCCGGCGCCGACAATATCGACGAGCAGAATCCCAACTTCCAGGGCCGGCTCGGTTCCGGCCGGGTCAATGCCTACCGGTCATTGCTGCTTGGCAATCGCCCGATCCTTACCATCGACACCCTGATAATCGACGACAGCGACGAAGGCAACGGCAACGGCGCTCTCGATCCGGGCGAATCGGTGCGTCTTCTTCTGACCATCTCCAACGGCGCCAACGGCCAGCCTACCGAAGGCATTCAGGTCATCGCGCTGAGTTCCGATACGACGATCTTCATTGCCCCCGAACCGATGAACTTTCCCGACCTCGAGCCGGGCGAGCAGGTCGAATACCGTGACGGCTACATTTTGCTGAACGTCAACGAATCAGCTCGCGCCCACACGACCTGGATCACTGTTGTTGTGACGGCAGCCCCCGGCGACGTCCGGATCGAGCGGGAGTTCGAACTTTTGGTAGGGCACCCCGACATCCTCGTGATCGACGACGATGAGGGCGGCAACGCGGAGGAGACCATTTTCGAGTCGATCGAAGCGATGGGCCTGGGCTGGGCACGGTGGGATGTCGTAACGAAGTTCTCGCCTGACGCGGTAACCCTTGAGGATTACCCGATGGTCGTCTGGATAACCGGCGATGCCAACCCGCCGCTTGACGAACTCGACCGCTTCCAACTCGAAACCGCGCTATACGAACGCGCCAATATCATGTTGATCGGCAAGCGGATCGGCGACGATGCCGAGAACCACGAACTGCTGCGCAATTACTTCGGTGCGATGCACCGCGAGGACTCGGCCTTCGCCATTATCACGACCGGACTCGTAGGTGAGCGACCGGTGGCACCCGACATTCAACTGGTAATGTCGGGCGGCGGTGGAAGCGATCCGCGCATTTCGCCCTCGACGATGGCACCGGTCCTGGGGGCCGATAGTCTGATGGTCTATCGTCGTGCCGGGATGGAGATCACCGGCCTGGCCGGCGTCTGGCGCGAAGACCGCCGAACCCAATCGCGGACGATTTACCTCGGCTTTTCATTTGAGTCAGTTAGCAACCGCCAGTCTGCCCGCGACGAGGCCTTTCGGCAGATGTTCCGCTGGTTCCGCGATGGCGAACTGAACAATTCCGCACCATACGATCCGTCATTGCCAATGAACTACGCCATTGAACCGGCCTTTCCCAATCCCTTCAACAGCCGCGTCCGGCTCGGTTACACCCTGCCAGCGGCAGCTCGGGTCGAACTCGCCATTTACGACCCGTCGGGGCGGCTGGTCGAGCAACTATACTCCGGTATGAAGGCTTCCGGACGGCATGCCATTCAGTGGGATGCCAACCTCAGTCCTTCGGGTATTTACTTCTTCCGTTTGACCACACCGGGCCGGGCGCCGATCGAAGAGCGTCTGGTGCTCGTCCGGTGACATTGATATAGCGATCTTATACGCACGCTGTCATTGCGGGTTTGCCATCGGTGCAGACCGCAGACTTGATCATTCGCTGCCGTAAAGTTAGCGGCGGAAAGGAGCCATCTTGCGCGTCGGTTCACAGTTCCTGATCGCTCCCCTAAGCATGTTGCTTACCGTGTGCCTGGCTGTCGCCGGAGCACCCAATAGCGAGCCGAAGGCTGAAATGCGGCCCGGTGTCGCTATCTTCAAGGTTGAGGCTGCACTCTTCAGCGACATCGGCGCCACCAAGGTCGAACGCCTTGGCGATCCCGCGATCGATGCCGCCCTCGAACGAATCGGCGCCATCGGCGTTGAACGCAAGTTCCCTCATAATCCCGGCCCTGCAAGACCGGGCGGCACCGACCTGCGACCAATTTTGAACGTTTATTTCCCAGAGTCGGTCTCCGTCTGGGAAGCCTGCCGCATTCTCCTCGCTACCCCGGGCGTCCGCTACGCTCACCCGTGGTGGATCGACGAGGTCTACCTGCCCCATAACGATTCGCTACGCGATCAGCAGTATGCGCTCAATCTCATCCGCGCCAATCAAGCGCACGACTCGAGCCGCGGCAGCCCCGCTGTCGTCATCGGTATCGTCGATCTAGGCGGCAACCTGACCCATCCCGACTTGGCCGCCAACATCTGGCAGAATCTCGGCGAAGACGCCAACGGCGACGGGCAGTTGACGAACGAAGATATCGACACCACCGACAACGACCAGAACGGCCATGTCGATGACTTCTATGGCTGGGACTTTCAAGGCAACGACCGCGACCCGACCGACATAAACGGTCATGGAGTTCACGTTTCAGGCATTGCCTCAGCCGTTACCAACAACGAGGAAGGCGTCGCCTCGATTGGCTACAGTTGCGCCCTGATGTCGGTCCGGACCGGACAGGGAACTCAGATCAACTTCGGCTACGAGGGGATCGAATACGCCTATCGCAATGAGGCGCATATCATCAACTGCTCGTGGGGCGGAACGCAGCGAACCGATGCAGCTCAAGAAGTGATTACTGCAGCCTTTGAAGCGGGCACTCTGGTCGTGGCCGCATGCGGCAATTCAGGCAATGCCCGAGTCCTATATCCGGCCGGCTATGACCACGTTCTTTCCGTTGCGGCAACCGACCGAAACGACGTCAAAACCAACTTCTCAACCTACGGCGATTGGGTCGATATTTCTGCTCCGGGTGTAGAAATCATCACCACGACCTTGGGCACCGACTACAATCCAAGTTTCCTCGGCACCTCAGCTGCTTCGCCGCATGTTGCCGGCGCCGCAGGCCTTCTGAAGGCGCGCTTCCCCAACGCCCCGCCCGACATCCTGACCGATTTTCTGGTTACCTCAGCGGACAACATCGATCAGCAGAATCCGAACTTCGTCGGAATGCTCGGCGGCGGACGTCTTAATGCCTACGCCGCGCTTCGCGCCGCAGCCGACCCGGTGCCCCTCATTCAGAGCATTAACCTGATCTACGAGGATAACGGCAACAATGTCATCGAGCCTGGCGAGATGGCCGGATTCACGGTCACAGTGGTCAACCGGGGCACCCCCCCCGAGGAGTTGATCGCAACCTTTTCCAGTGACGATCCGGCAGTTGAGGTGATTCATGGTGAAGTAACCTTCCCTAATCTCGATGTTGGACAACGCCACACCAACACCGACGAGCCGTTTATAATCGAGGTGGCGCTTGACTTCATCCCCCATACGGCAGTTTGCACGGTGACGCTGCATGCCCAGCCCGGAGACCTGACCCGCTCGAGGGACTACGAGTTTCTCCTTGGGCATCCGAACATCCTGATCGTCGATGACGACGGCGGTCTCGACTACGAACAGTATCACAAGAACACCGTCACGGCGATCCGGCAGGGCTGGCTGAACTGGGACTGCTCCCGCGTCGGCCCGCCGCCCGACACCGTCCTCTCCGACCACTCATTGGTGATCTGGGAAACCGGCGATGCCTATCCGCCGCTCGACGAATATGACCGAATCTCCATCCGCACCGGTCTGGCTCGCGGTGCGAGGATGCTGCTATCGGGACGTTACATCGGCGACGACCCGGAAAACCGGCAGTTCATTCGGACCTATTTGGGGGCAACGCACGGCGCCGACTCGGTGGGAGCATCGGTGGTTTTAGGAGTCTCCCGCCGCGCGGCGGTGCGCGGCGATGAGGTTCTCTTTCTGACCGGCGAAGGGGGGTCCGACGACGGCAATATCTCACCTTCGACCATGACGGTCCTGACGCCGGGAGACAGTC
This sequence comes from Calditrichota bacterium, assembly GCA_016867835.1. Taxonomy (NCBI): domain Bacteria; kingdom Pseudomonadati; phylum Calditrichota; species Calditrichota bacterium. Next base: position 15,050 of record VGIQ01000051.1, read on the forward strand.
TCTTCGTCTATAGTCAGTTCGGTGAGATCATGGGTCTCGCCGGGGTCTATAAGCACGATCAACGCACCAACGCCAAGACGATCTACCTCGGGTTCAATTTTGCTGCCATCAGCAACATTGGCACCCGCAGAGAGACCGTGCTCGAGAGTATGCTCCGCTGGTTTGCTCCGGAACTTAGCGCTGACTGGCCCGAGCCGCCGCTACCGGGAAATTACCTCCTCGAACTGGCTTTTCCCAATCCGTTCAACGGCCTTGTGCGGCTCGACTATTCTCTGGCTCGGGAAGCGGACTTTCGGCTGGCTATCTTCGATCAAGCCGGTCGCGAGGTGACGCTCGTCGAGTCCGGCCAGGGGCGCAGCGGACGTCATTCGACCTTCTGGCGGCCGGGCGAACTGCCTTCAGGCGTCTATTTTGCCCGCCTCGATGTGCCGGGTGAAGCCTCTTCGACGCAGAAACTGGTCTTGATGAAGTAACTTCCGGTTCAGCCGGATTCTTTCAAAACAACTTGCCCGTCGCCGGTTCAGGGCGGCGGGCAGGTTGTTTTTGCCCTTTAAATTGAGTCTTACCATGCTGCGGTCGGCACTAACCACAATCCTGCAGTTTTCACTTTGCGCATCGTCCATTGCAGAGGTCGTTACCAACCTCGATCCGCGTTTGACCCGGGACTTTGCGTTAATCGAACGATTTGCCGCAGATCCAAGCGAGGCAAATGCGCAGCAATTGAAGCGCGCCGGTTTGCCGCTTGACATCGATCCCCAACTAAAGGTCTTCCTCTATGTCGATGGAAAGGATGCCGATCCATCGGCAGGCCTTCGCAACCGGAGTGACCTTGAAGTTTATCTGCAGTCCTGGGTGCCGCCGGTGGGAGGTCATCCCTATGGTTACTATCTTGTCCGCGCGCATAAGTCAGCCATAGGGCAACTACTGGCAAAGGGTGTCGTTGTCTATGCCGCCTCGGCCTACCGCAGGTTGAAGCCACTCAACGACCTAACTGCCATAGAGACCGGAGCGCTTGCCGCGCAGCAAGCTGATCCAGCACTTACCGGTCGAGGTGTCCGGCTCGCCGTCATCGACTCAGGCTTCCAACTCGACTTTCCTGACTTGCCGGATCCGGCTGCGGCAATGGACTACGCCGATTATCCCGACACCAGCGAGGACGTAACCGACCTCGTTTCAGCCCATGGGACGCATGTCGCCGGGACGGTCTATGGCAGTGGCGAACTCTCGGGCGGACGGTGGCGCGGTATGGCGCCTGCCGCCGAAGCGATCTACCTCAAGATTGGCGACGATTCGACTGCCTATGCCTCCAGTGCCGCTGTCGTCGGCGCCGTTCGCGGCGCTGCGACCTGGTGCCGCGCTGACATAATGACGATGAGTTACGGCGGCTACGACTACTTCAACGATGGCTCGTCGCCCGAAGAGCAGGCTGTCGATTGGGCAGTCGGACAGGGCACAACAGTCTTCATGTCGGCCGGCAATCAGGCTCGAGGTTGGATTCACTACTCCGACGTGTTAGAAGGCGGTGCAACCACCGATCCCATTGCAGTCATTTCGGTCTATGCGGGCGAAGGTCGATCCTGGGGATTTGTGCTTTCGTGGTATGATGGACCTGACACCTCGGTTCACCTGCCATTCACTGCCGCTGTCAGAAACAGTCGAGGTGACGAAGAGCCGTTTGAGGCTATGCCACAGGTGGCATCTCTACGCGGTACCGAAGCTCGAGAGTATCTGGCTCGCAACGATCTTCCCAATGAAGTTGCGAACTTCACGATCCAAGTGACCAATCATAGCGAATCAGCGCTTCGTTTCCACATCCTGACCCTCGATGAGGAGGGTGGCGTTCGCTTCCGAGCCGCAGATCCCGATTTCACCGTTCTGCTCCCGTCCACTGCAGACTCCTGCCTGTCTGTAGCCGCCTACACCTCACGCACTAGGTGGACGGCCTTCTACGGTGCAGAGCAGGGCAACGGTGGAATCCTTGGTGATATTGCCTACTTTTCATCGCGTGGTCCCCGTATAGACGGCCATTTGAAGCCCGACATCGCCGCGCCAGGAATGACCACTATCTCCTGCCGCAATCAGGATCTGTTGCCGCCTGGTATCGGCTATGACGATCTCATCATTTCCAACGACGGCGAATCTGGCGAACCGGCCGATTATCTTGCACTTATGGGGACTTCGATGTCGAGCCCGGCAGCAGCGGGGACGGCCGGTTTGCTGCTCGAAGCCGAGCCCGACTTGACGCCCGCTGAACTGCGCCGGCGACTAATCCTGGGCACCCGGCGCGATGGGTGGACCGGTCGGGTTCCCAACACTACCTGGGGTTGGGGCAAGATCGACATCGTCCGCGCTCTGGCAGCGCCGAAGGACTCGGATAGCCCTGTGCATCCGACCTCGTTCGATCTGGGCGGTGTCTGGCCCAATCCTTTTAATGCCGGGTTCGTTGTGCGCTACTCCATTGGCGTGCCGGGGCTGGTTCGTTTAAGACTAATCGACACGAGCAGCCGCACGGTTTGGCGCACTTATCGTTACGTTGCCCGGTCCGGGTGGCAGATAGAGGCGGTAATGGTGCCGTATCTGCCCAGCGGCAGTTATTTTCTTGAAGCGAGCGCCGGGCAGGTTATCCGCTCCGTACGGGTTACGGCACTTAAGTAGGATTGGGAAGTTAAAGTTGAAGATGCAGCGCCGGATATGCCGATGGCACTTGCAGGAGCAGCGCCTTCCGTTTATCTTTAGGGATTAGTTCGACCGAATGGGCGCAGCGGCGCTCTCATAGGCCGTGCCAGCCGGATTGCTGGTTTCATAGGAGGGAACCCAATGAACCGTGCGGACATCATCCAAAACGTTTCCGATGCCACCGGGTTAACCCGAAGCGACGTCTCAGCCGTCTTCGAAGGCGCGCTCAAGATGATCGAATCGGAACTTGCCAAAGGTGGAACCGTCGAACTGCGTCGGTTCGGCACCTTCAAAGTCGTCAGGCGAGCGGCACGGCGGGCAGTCAACCCCCGCACCCGTCAATCGATCAAAGTGCCGGCCCGGATCACCCCTACCTTCAAACCCTCCCCGCTTCTTCGGAATGCGGTGAAGAAAGCGAAGGTCTGACTTCACCCGTGCAATTTCAAACCACCTGAGGGGACACTTTGCCCTGCGGACGTAAGCGTAAGCGCCATAAGATGGCCACTCACAAGCGCAAGAAAAGATTGCGCAAGAATCGTCACAAGAAGAAGATCCGTTAGTCAGGCAGCGGGAGTCGGGGATATCTCCGCTCCCGCTCTATTCCATTGCGGTTAACCGAACTCTCGGGGAGCCGCTCGTTGCCCCGTATGAGATAACGCTCACCGTGCGTCGCCGGCCCGGCCCGCAGGCGCCCGCAAGCCCATCCCAGCAACAGAGGACCCTTGGTGACCAACGTCAGTCCCGACATCTGGTCAGTCAGCCGGCTTACCGCCGAAATCCGGCGACTACTCGAAGACGGGCTTCCGTTGCTCTATCTCGAAGGTGAGTTGTCGAATGTGAAACACCACTCTTCGGGGCATCGGTATTTCACTATCAAGGATGAGGGGGCG
>VGIQ01000052.1 GCA_016867835.1 Calditrichota bacterium
AAAGCTGTTGGTTCGCTATGAGAAGAGAACAGCAAGCTATGTGGCCCTAGCGCAATTGGCTTGCGCCATCATTGCCTACAGAAAAGTAGGCGTTATTTACGGATAAACACTAAGAATGCAGAACGTAGAATGAAGAACGTAAAATGTAGAATGCAGAATGCAGAATGCATGGTGCGGAGGAATTTCCACGATTTTCCTTACTCGCTTCGTGCTTTTCGTTCTACATTTTTCATTCTTCATTCAGCATTCAGCATTCTACATTTCGGCTGCTCGACCAAGCCCTATTCATCGGGCGAGCCGGGCGGCCTGGTGGTAGTGGCTGACGAGTTCGACCGGCCGGTAATTCGAGGGGCGGTCGAGCGAACCTTCGGGCGGGAGATCGAGACCCCTCAGGGCGAGCCTCACTTTCGGATCGAGTGGATCGATGCCGGACGGATCGGCGACCGCAGCCGCTCCCCGATCCTGTTGATGGCTGCGACGACCGATGGCGAAGGTCCAACTGCTGAAATGGTGCGCAAGATGCTCACCGGTTCTGTCGCAGAGGGAGTCGCGGCAGGCGATTACCTTGTCTTCCGACGCGAAGACCCCTGGGCTCGCGACCAACTCCTCCTGATGCTGGTCGGCCGCTCCCGCCGCGAATTAGGCGACCGGGCGGGCGCATGGTGCGACTCACTCTACCGCTGGGCTTACGACTTCGAGATGCGCCGGACGACTAGATCGCTCTTCCGCCGCGGTGAACAGACCGCCCTCGCCGCGGAACTCGAGCGGCGCTACGGCTTTCGCCTCCGCATTCAGCACGACTATCTCCTCGCCGAAGAGAACGACTCGCTCCAATTCGTCCGGCTCCTGCGGCACTATCCCGACCGCTGGCTCACGGTCGCCTGGGGCGACTTGGATTCCCTTACGCTATTGACGCCGCTCTTCGTCTTCGACCGCCGGCGGACGATCGGGAACACCTTCCTTGATCCCGTCGTTCAGTATGAAGAGCGAATGCGTGCCGACCGATCCCGGCTTGGCAATCGAGACGCCATTCTCATTCGGGGGCTTTGGGCGACGGTCGATCCGACCGGCGGAGGCCCGTTCTTCAGTTATGCCATAGCCGATTCGAGCCGGAATCGGTATTATATTATCGACGGCGCCGTCTTTGCGCCGGGCGAGCCGAAGATGCCCTTCCTGTGGCAACTCGACGCCATCGCCCGGACCTTTGAGCCCAGGTAGCCGTCGTCCGCTACGCGATTTTAAGGGGTGTAAGGCATGGCGTCACCCTGAACGAAGTGAAGGGTCTCGTCCGGACGGGATGCTTCGCTTCGCTCAGCTTGACAATCTCCGTTTCCAGACGATACAGAAATCTACACCAAGTATGGACGCAATGTGAGAGAGGGAAGACTTTGACAGATAGGAATATGGCCGCACCACGGGTCCTCGTCCTGACCGGATCTCCAAATGACCTTCCGCTGATGCAGGCGGGGCAGGAATATTTCGACTACTTCGGCATCACCGTTGAGTTTGTCGTCTCGTCCGCGCACCGCAACCCGGATCAGACGGCGAAGTTGGCAGCGCAGGCGCGCAGCAATGGCTATGGAGCCGTCGTTTGCGCGGCGGGAATGGCCGCGCATCTGGCCGGAGTCGTCGCGGCTCACTCCGACCTGCCGGTGATCGGCGTCCCGTTGCCGGGAGGTATCTCCGACGGCCTCGACGCCCTCCTGGCAACGGTGCAGATGCCGGCCGGCGTCCCGGTGGCAACGCTCGCCGTCGGCAAAGCCGGAGCCGTCAATGCCGCCGTCTTATGCGCGCGCATCTTTAGTCTGACCGATCCGGCAATTCACGAACGACTTCAGTCCTTCATTGCGAACGGAGCCAAACTGCCCAAGCCGGCCGGATGAAGGTCTTAATCACCGGCTCGGCAGGGATGCTCGGCCAGAAATTGCTGACGACCCTGTCGGGTGATCTCTATGCCTTGACCGGCTGCGACCTCGCGCCGGCTCCGCCGGTCGAGGAAGTTCCCTGCCACTACCTGCAACTTGATGTAACCGACCGCAAACAGACCATCGCGGAAGTGAAGGCTATCGCACCAGCGGTCATCGTCCATACCGCCGCGATGACCAACGTCGATGCCTGCGAAACGCGCCGTGAAGAGTGCTGGCGCAGCAACGTCTATGCGACCGAGAACGTCGCCCTCGCCGGCCGTCTGGTCGGGGCGCGGATCATCTACATTTCCACCGACTATGTCTTCGACGGTCGCGCCGGGCCCTACGATGAAGAAGCCCGACCCAATCCCGTAAGTTATTACGGCAAGTCGAAACTGGCCGGTGAGAACGTCATCCGCGGCAACTCCGGCGAGTGGACCATCGTCCGGACCATCGTTCTCTATGGCTACGGACGCGACGCCCGGGCGAGTTTCATCACCTGGCTCCTGGGCGAACTGCGCGCCGGGCGCCCGGTCAAGATCGTCGATGACCAATGGGGCAACACAACCATCGCCGATGACCTCGCCGCCGCCATAGACCGGATCATCCTGCTGCAGAAGAGCGGCCTCTACCATGTTGGTGGGGCAGGTTTTTCGACGCGCTATGAGTTTGCTCTCACTGCAGCGCGCGTCTTTGGCCTCGACGAATCGCTCATTCATCCCATCACTACCGAGTCGCTCGCTCAACCGGCCAAGCGTCCGCTCCGATCGGGATTGATGACTCAGAAGGCCGAGGAGGAACTTTTTCTCACCTTTCGCACGGCGGAGGATTCGCTCCGTCTCTACCGCGAACAGGAAGCGCAGGGCGCTCTGAAGGGGGTATTCTGATGCCTTCATCTTCGACACCGGATCCGCGGCCGGAGATTCCCGGACGAGTGCTTGTCATCATACCGACCTACAACGAACGCGAGAACATCCCGGAAGTGCTGCGGCGGACGCTGGCGCAGCCCGCTGACCTTGACATTCTGATCGTCGATGACAACTCCCCGGACGGCACCGGCGATATGGTGGCAGAGATGATGGGAACTGAGCCGCGCCTGAAATTGCTGCGACGGCCCGGCAAATTAGGGCTTGGCACGGCTTACATCGCCGGCTTTCGGTTTGCCCTCGAGAATGGCTACCGCTATATCTTCGAAATGGACGCCGACCTATCGCACGATCCGGATGAAATTCCCCGCTTCCTGACCGCGGCTCAGGAGGCGCATCTGGTGATAGGATCGCGTTACATCAACGGCGTCAACGTCGTCAACTGGCCGCTCTCGAGGCTGCTCCTCTCGTATTTTGCTTCGCTCTACACCCGGATTGTAACCGGCCTGCCGGTGCGCGACGCCACCAGCGGCTACAAATGCTACCGGCGTGAACTGCTCGCCGCGCTCGATCTGAGCGGCATCCGCACCAGCGGCTATGGCTTTCAAGTCGAGATGAAGTGGCGCGCCTGGACGGGCGGCTTCCGCATTCGCGAAGTTCCGATCACCTTTGTCGATCGCACCGTCGGCAAGTCAAAAATGTCGAAGGCAATTGTCCGCGAGGCGATGATTCTGGTCGGAAAACTGGGACTGAAGGGCTTTGTTCGTCGGTTCCAACTCAGGAAGCGGAGTGGCTGGCAGCCGATCGATTGACCTCTCGGTCGTCATCGTCAATTACAATGTGCGGCCGTTTCTTGAGCAGTGCCTGCGGTCGCTCTATGCAGCATCGAGCGGCCTCACGGTCGAAGTCTTCGTCGTCGATAACGCCTCCCGGGACGACTCGGCAGTCTATATCCGCGATCACTTCCCCTCGGTTCAACTGCTCGTCAACGACTCCAACCTCGGCTTTGGCCGTGCCAACAATCAAGCCTTGCAGTTGGCTTCAGGCAGGTATTTATTAATCCTCAACCCCGATACCCTGCTCTCTGAGGATACGCTCACTGCGATGATCGACTATCTGGATCGACATCCTGAGGTCGGTGCCGCGGGACCAAAAATACTCGACCGCTATGGCCGGTTCGATCGCTCCTCCAAGCGGGGTTTGCCGACGCCCTGGGTGGCGTTCTGCAAACTGGCCGGCCTATCGGCGCTCTTTCCCCGCAGCCGTCTATTCGGCAGATACGAACTGCTCTACCTTGACCCCGACCAGCCGGCTCGCATCGATGCGCTCGCCGGATCGGCGATGTTTGTCCGGCGGGAGGCTTATGCTGCGACTGGCGGATTCGACGAAGACTACTTTATGTATGGGGAAGACATAGACTGGTCGTATCGCATTGCCCGGGCGGGCTGGAAAGTGCATTATGCGCCGGTTGCGCGGATCATTCACTTTCGCGGCGAGTCCACCCGGCGCAGCGATTTCGACCGCGACCGGGCTTTCTACGGTGCGATGCAACTCTTCGTTGCCAAGCACTTTCACGGGCGCTATCCGGCAGTGACGCGAATCTGGCTCGCGCTCGGCATCCGCATCGCCGAGATCATCGCTCGAGTAAGCAGGTTGTCCGGGCTTCTAATCTGGCCGTTGCTCGATTGGAGCGGGCTGTTCGGCGTCTTGCTCCTGGCCCGCTATGTCCGGTGGGGAATCGTCAATCTCACCCCGCCGGTGGCCTTTTCGCTCCTCATCCAATCGCTGACGACGGTGCTCTGCATCGCCGCTTTCGGAGGCTACCGCCGGCGTCGCGGTGAAGCCACGCCGCTGGCGCAGGGTGTCCTGCTCGGCTTCTTCATCAACAGTTCCTTCACCTTCTTTTTCCCTCAGTATGCCTACTCGCGCTTCGTAACGCTCTTTGGACTGGTGGTCGGCGGTTCGTATATTGGGCTTTGGCGGTTGCTTCTGCACCGGTTTCTGCGCAGCGGCCTCTGGCGGAGGTTCTTTCGCCGCAAGGCGCTCGTCGTCGGCTGCGGGCGGGTCGGTCGCGAGGTTGCCTCCCGGCTGGTGAGGGACTCCGATGCGCCTTACCTGTGCGCCGGGTTCATCGATCCCGACGGGGAAGCGACCGGCTCGATCATCGACAGCCTGCCGGTTCTCGGCGCTTCCTACGATCTGGCTCGCATTTCTCGTCAGGAGGGGATCGAGGAGATCATCTTCGCGCCCGACCAGACGGACTACAACCGAATAGTTGCCATGGTCGGTGCGCTCGACGCCCGCTATCAGGTCAATTTCAAGGTCATCACATCCGAAGCCCTGACCTCGACATCGCTCCCCCTGCCGCAGTTGACGGCGCACCACCTTGCGCCGCGCCGTCCGGCCGGCATCGTCCGAAAAGTCGCATCGCTCCTGACCGGAAGGTGATATGAACCGGTTTATCCTCGACTTCGAGAAGCCGATTCAGGAACTTCAAGCCAAGATAGACGAACTCGAGATGCTTGCGCGCAGCGGACAGATCGGCATCGACGGCGAACTGAAGCGGCTTCGTGCCAAAGCCGGAAAGTTGCGCGAGGAGATCTACTCCCGCCTGACCCGGTGGCAGTGCGTCCAACTGGCGCGCCATCCGCACCGGCCTTATGCCCTCGACTACATCAAGGCGATTGTGCAGGATTTCGTCGAACTTCAAGGCGACCGCCGGTTTCGGGACGATCCCTCAATCGTCGCCGGCTTTGGGCGATGGGACGGCCGCTCGGCAGCAATTATCGGGCATCAGAAGGGACGCGGCACCCGCGATAACCTGTTGCGCAACTTCGGAATGCCGCATCCGGAGGGCTATCGCAAAGCCCTTCGCGTTATGAAGACCGCCGCCCGATTCGGGTTGCCAGTAGTCACGCTCATCGATACTCCCGGCGCCTATCCCGGGCTCGGCGCCGAAGAGCGCGGCCAGGCTCAAGCCATCGCCGAAAACCTTTACGAAATGGCGCAACTGGAGCGCCCCATCGTCGCGGTGGTGATCGGCGAAGGCGGTTCCGGCGGCGCGTTAGCGCTTGGCGTCGCCGACCGCGTCCTGATGCTGCAATATTCCATCTACTCGGTCATCAGCCCCGAGGGTTGCGCTTCGATCCTCTACCGGGATGCCTCGAAAGCCCAACTTGCAGCCGAAGCGCTCAAGTTGACCTCATCCGACCTGCTTGAGAATGGCTTGATCGACTCGGTTATCCCCGAGCCGCTCGGCGGAGCGCACAATGACCCGGCGGCGACGGCGTCGTCCGTCGCGGAGGCCGTCTCAACAGCGCTCGGTGAACTTGAGCCGCTGCCTTCGGCTGAACTTATCGATAGACGGATTGAGAAATTCCGGCGGATGGGTCGTTGGATCGAGGAGTAGTTTGGGGGGAACCGGTTCGGGTCCGGGTGCGTTACAGCCAAGTGGACCGCATGGGGCTGCTCTACCATGTTCACTACCTTGAACTCTTCGAGTGGGCGCGGTCGGATTGGGTGCGCAACTGCTACCGTCCCTATAAGGAACTGGAGGACGACGGGCTGACTCTGGTAGCCGTCGAAGCGACCGTCCGTTACCATCGCCCGGCTTATTATGACGACTTGCTGCTGGTTACCGCCCGGCCGCTCGACTGGGGCCGGAGCCGTCTCGAGTTCGACTACCGGATCGCACGGGAAGGCGAACCGGATGCCATTGCCTCCGGCCGGACGGCGCACTGCTTCGTCGGTCGCGAGGGTAAGCCGGTGGCGCTGCCGGTTGACTTCCGACGAATCCTGGAGTCACTCTCTGCGACGACTTGAACCTTTCGCCGGCGACGATGACATCGTAATGTTCGATTCCAAACGTATAACCTATAAATCCAAAGCGATCACCAAGCAATGCCCCTAAGTCAGGATCTACTCGATATCCTCGCCTGCCCCAAGTGCAAGGGCGACCTCGACTACGACGGCGGCAAGGAGACCCTCACCTGTCAGCACTGCCGGCTCATTTACCGTATCGAAGACGGCATCCCTAATATGCTGATCGACGAGGCTGAGTCCTTCTGAGGGCTTGACATCGCGGCGAGCGGCTGCTAACTTTAACTTATGGACGGCGGTGGCTTTTTCACCGCGCGCCTTCGTTCACACTGCAAGGGAGACTGGTTCCTATACCGTTCGTTAGGGGTTTTTAATCTGGCTCGTTGCGGCTTTTCCCAGATGACCCCTAACTCTATCCAGTCCGGGCATCGGCCCGGATTTTTTTGTGGGAACAACCCGGTCTGAACGTGCGCCTACAACACTTGACATATCTGACACTTGTGGCGCTGCTGGGGGGCGTTGGAGTATCTCCGGCGTCTTCACGAGTCGTCGCATCCGACGACCGCGGAGTGGTGATCGAGTGCGCCTTCGAAGTGGCTTCGGTAGGTTCCGACCGGGACGGCGGGCTGGTCCTGCTTCTTGCCGGAGGCGACATCGAGCGTCAGCCAGGCCTGCCCAACGAACCGGTCGTGACGCTGAACGTCGCCGTGCCTCCGGGATCGCGCCCCCGGGTCCGGCTCGTCAGCCGCGAGAGCGGTTCGCGCTATGACGGGCAATTGGCGGTCGAACCGGCTCGCGTGGGTGCCCAACCCACGCCGTTTCGGTTGCCGGAACCGGTTGGTGAGACTGAACTTAGGTCGCTGCTCGGAATCACCTATCTGCGCGTGCCGCTGCGGCCGGCTGTGATGGGCAGCGGGTCATTTGAAGTCGCCCGCCGGATGACCGTTAGAGTTGACTATAACGCACCGCCGCCGCCTGTTGTCTTGCCGCCGGCACGGATCAACAACTTGCACCGCCTCGCGCTTCTAAATCTCGAAAACGCCGCCGGATGGGGCCGTGCGATCACCTCGAACTTCACTGATCCATCCTGGCCGCAAGGGGATATCTACCGCTTCGAGATCGACGAAGAGAGCATCTACCGCCTTTCCTTTGAGGAACTGAAGCGGGGCGGCGTCCAACTGCCGGACGGTGGCGTCGCTTCGGGTTCGATCAAGGTCTATGGTAACGGCGGCGGAGAACTGCCGCTCGACCCGACGGCGACGGCGCCGTTAGGTCTGAGCGAATGCGCGATCTTCGTTGATGATAGGGGTGACGGGCGTTTCGGTCCCGGGGATGAGGTTCTTTTCTATGGCAAGGGTGCCGGCGGCTGGGTGCCTGACACCTCGCGCGGCTTGCGCTTCGATCTGAACCACTATACCGTGCGCAATGTTTACTTCCTGGTCGTAGATCCCTCCGGCGGCGGAAAGCGTATGGAAGGATTGGGCGTCGAACTGCTACCGGTGCGGAGCGAAACCACCGGACGGACACGGGTGCACATCGAGCCGGAGAAGTTCATCTTCGGCATCCGCGACTTTAGGGGGAGCGGGCGGGAGTGGTATGCCTACATGCTGCCGAGTGGAGGCCGCTACAGCCTGACAGCCCACGCGGCTGGAATCGACCTAAGTCAGCCGGCTACCGTTTTCGGACGGGTCGTCCTGCCGACTTTCAGCGGTCTGCACCGGGTGACGGTGACGCTGAATGGCACTTCCCTCGGAGGATTCACACCTGAGGCTTACTCGTCGTTTGGCACCTGGAGTTTTCCAGCCCCACCGGAAGCACTAAGGGAAGGTGGCAACAGCATCGCTTTCAGCCATGCGCCCGGCTCGGGCGAGTCGATGATTGACTGGGTCGATCTGACCTACTTCGGCCAACTTGACCGGCACCGGTTCTTCGATCTAACCTCTACCGTCGGCGCCGTCGAGTATCGCTCGACGGGACTGGCCGATCCCTGGTTTTTCGATGTTACCGACCACGCGAATGTCCGGCAGGTTCGGCGCACGGCAGTAACGATTTTGCAGACCGGTTCTGCAGGGCGTCTGCTCCTGACGACGCGGTCGTCCTTCCGTTCGCCGCCGACCCGGTTCGAAGCATACTTCCCGCCGCCGGCAGACATTGCCGACCCCTGGTCGCGGGCGAACCGGGCCGATGTGATACTGGTAACGCCGGACGCCTACTACGACCTGCTGCCGCCGCTGGTGGAGCATCTGACCCGGCGCGATCCGCCGCTGCGGGCCGTCCGAATGCGGGCCAGCGAGCTATACAATCGGTTCTCGGGCGGTCTTAAGGACCCGGCCGCAATCCGGAACATGCTTCACTATGCCAAAGACTTTTGGGCCACCCCGCCGCGCTATGTGATCTACTGCGGAGACGGAGACTACAACTATCGCGACCTCGATCGCCCCCGTCAGGACGATCTGCTGCCGCCATTCGAGTTGGGAGATCTCTGCAGCGACGACTGGTTCAGCGACTTTACCCCCCGTTCGCAGGACGGCGTGCGCGATCCGCTGCCCGAGATGATTTCGGGCCGGCTGACGGCACAGTCGGCTTATGAACTGTCAGCCATGATCGCCAAGATTGTCGCTTATGACGAAGAGCCAGAGTTCGGCGACTGGCGCAACCGGGCGACAATGGTAGCCGACGATGAGTTTGGCGAATCGTGGAACGGCGAAACCGACCACGTGCGCGACACCGAACTGATCAGTAATAGTTATCTGCCGCCGACGATGGATAAGGTGAAGATCTACCTCACCGAATATGCCCGGCAATGGGGTCGCGAAAAGCCGCAGTCGGGGATCGATCTGGTCAACAGCATCAATCGTGGGACGCTGCTCGTCAATTATATGGGGCACGGCAACCCAACGCTCTGGGCACACGAGCACGTCTTTGTCCAGTCGCGCGACTTTCCGCAAATCGAGCCTTCGAGGCGGCAGGCGCTCTACATTGCCTTCACCTGCGATTGGGCTTATTGGGACGACCCGGCGTCGCAGTCGTTTCCCGAGCAATTGCTGGCGGCGCCGGGCAGAGGCGCCATTATGGCGATTGCCTCGACGCGGCTCACTTATGCCGGGTCGAACCGGAATCTGGCGCTTAACTTTTTCTTGAATCTGTTCCGCGCCGATTCACTGACTCCGGGCGAAGCGCTATGGCTGGGTAAGTATCAATGGCGCGGCAACAACAGCGCGTCGTATCACTTGCTCGGCGATCCGACATTGGCGCTGGCAACGCCGAAACGGAGAGGCAATTTCACCACTCTGACGCCCTATCCGCTTAGGCCGCTCGCGCGGTCATCGGTTGCTGGCGAAGTATTTGGCCGCGACGGCAGGCTCGATCCGTCATTCACCGGGGAACTCTACTTTATCTTGCGCGACGCAGCAGTCCAGCGTCGTTATACTATAATGCTGGACGGCCAACCTTACGCGACCCTCAACTATCTCCTTCCGGGAGTGGCGGTCTATCGCGGCTTTCTCAGCGTTGGCGGCGGGCGGTTCGCGGCCGGCTTTGTGCCGCCGCGGGATGTGACCCTCGGCGGATCGTATGGCCGGGCAGTGGCTTACTATTACGACGGGGAGGTGGACGGCGTCATCGCGCGAGACTCGCTTGCCTATGCACGGGACGTCGCCGAAGATAACGACTCCGAGCCGCCTGAAATACGGGTCTTTTTCGACCATCGCAACTACCGGCCGGGCGACCGGGTCGGTCCCGAACCGCTCCTGATCGTCGAGGTGAGCGACTCGTCAGGCCTCAACCTGACCGGCGCTATGGGGCATGGCATCAACCTGCGCATCGACGGCGGGACACAGCAAGATTTGACGACCGCGTTTCGCTATGAACTCGACAGTTATCAATCGGGCAGTCTTGAGCGCCGCATCGGGCCGCTTAGTCCCGGTCTGCGCCGATTCGAGATCGAAGCCTGGGATGCCTTCAACAACCTTGGCGTGCATACGGTCGATGTCGATATCATCGCTGGAAGCGGCGGGCTGCGAGTCGATAGGGTGCTTAACTGGCCTAATCCGTTCAACCGGACGACCGACCTGACGTTCGTCTTGAGCGAGCCTGCAGACCGATACGAGATCAGGATATTTACCGTCGCCGGCCGTATGATCAGGAAGTTCGATGGTGGTCGCGCGGGACCGGGACAGGTTACCGGAACGATTTGGGATGGCCGCGATCAAGCCGGAAGAGAAGCCGGTAACGGCGTCTATCTCTACAAAGTGATCGCTTACGGCCCGGACGGCGGCTCGGCCGAAGGAATGGGCCGGATTGCGTTCATCCGATAGGAATTAAAGGTTTAAGGAATCAAGGATTTAAGGGATAGTCATTGAGGAAGCAACAACTCTTGAAGCAGTGGGTAGCGCTGACGATCGGCGCTCTGATGGCACTTTCGCCGCTGGCACCGGCTATAGCCGGAGTAGCCGAGGCTACGGTAATCTTCCTGCTCATCTCTCCCGGCGCTCGTGCGGGCGGGATGGGGGAGGCTTTCGTCGCCGTCGCCGACGACGCCACCGCGACCTTCTGGAACCCGGCCGGGCTCGCCTGGCAGAACCGGCGGGAGTTGACCCTGATGCACGTCAATTGGCTCCCGACTTTTCGCCTCTCAGACCTCTACTACGACTTCGTCTCGTATGTCAACAATGTCGAGGACTGGGGGACCTTTGGCCTCAACGTCGTCTTTCTCAACCTTGGCGAGACCGAGCGGCGCGACGAATTGAACACCGACCTCGGCACGTTCAGCACCTATGAGACGGCGATAAGCGGCTCCTACGGAGCCACCGTAACCGACGACCTGGCGCTCGGAATCAACACCAAGTTCATCTACAGCCATCTCGCTGACCGGGGCACCGGCCAGGAGCGCGGATCGGGGACCGCCACCAACTTCGCCGTCGATCTCGGTGTGCTTTACAAGACGGTCGATCCGCTCCTGAACCGCAACCTGAATCTCGGCGCCAACCTCTCGAATCTGGGGCCGAAGATGGCTTATATCGACCGCGCCCAGGCCGATCCGATCCCGACCAACCTGAAGTTCGGCTTTGCGTGGGAACTGGTCAACGACGGTTACAATAAGTTGACCCTCGCCTACGATATGAACAAGTTGCTCGTCCGCAAGCATCCCGACGGCACGACCGACCCGTTTTTCATTGCCCTCTACACCGCCTGGACGGATGAGCCGGTCTTCATCGACATGACTTACAATGTGGGCCTCGAATACTGGTATTCCGATTTGGTGGCGCTCCGGTTCGGTTACTGGAACGACGAGATCGGCAAGGTGAAGCCGCTCACCTATGGCGCATCGTTCAAGGTCTCGACCTACCGCTTCGACTTCAGTTACATCTCGGCCGGCAAGGGACATCCGCTGACCGATACGATGCGGCTCTCGCTGACGATTGGGCTGTAGTGGGCTCAGGGCTTAAGGCTCAAGGCTTAAGGCTCATTGCTCATGAGTCCGCATCATGCTCGCGAATACGCGTAGGGGCGAATCGTTCGCAGGACGATTCTGCCCTGTTGCTTCGGGCACAATGATGCCTGCGGTATCCTCGGTACCTACTTTGCGTCTCCGCGTGAGATTATTCTGCGGTGCGCTGGCAACGTTCCTTGCGGCGCAAATGGCTGTTGCGGAGCCACAGTATTCGCCCCGTCTGCCGCGGCTGCCGGAGCGGTTCCCGGTCGAGGCTGCACCCCGCCGCGATGCGCCGATGCGGGTGCTGGCGCTGCGGGTCGAGTTCGTCCCCGACACACTCGCGACGACCACCGGCGACGGGACCTTCGCCCTATCGAGGTCGCATTCGCTCTACGCGGCCTTTCCGCCGGACGAGGATATCCTCCTCGACCCGTTCCCCCACGATTCGCTCTACTTTGCCGACCAGTTGCGCTTTGCGCAGGACTACTTCCGCCGGATGTCGAACGGCGCGGTCGAACTTGACTGGGATGTCTATCCCGCCGGTGAACGTGCCGCCTACCGCCTGCCACGGCAGATGTGGCAGTATAATTGGAACTCTGGCGACGACCAACTCGACCGGGGTCTGGCGGAGTTGTTTCGAGATGCTGTGATCACCGCCGACCGCGATCCGGCTCTGTTGTGGGCTAACTATGACCTGGTGATCGTCTTTCATGCCGGAGCGGGCCTCGAGTTCGACCTCGGGTTTCGTCTGACGCCGCACGACATTCCTTCGGCCTGGATGGTGCGCGAAGACTTCCGGCGGCAGTTAAACCTTCCCAACGGCATCCCGGTCGATGACGGGGCGCGGTTTGTCAGCAGCGGCCTCATCCTCCCCGAAACGGAGTCCCACGACGGCGTCCAGATCGGAATGGCGGGAGTGGTCTGCCTGCTGATCGGGCACTGGCTCGGCCTTCCGGCGCTCTACGACCGCGATGACGGCAACCCGGTAGTCGGCAAGTGGAGCCTTATGGATCGTGGATTCGGCAATTTCTGGGGGTGCATTCCCGGACCGGTCGATGCCTGGTCGGCTTCCTACAAGGGCTGGCTGACGCTGAACGAGCCATCACCCGGCGGCTGGCAGATCGAATCGCGGTTTGGGCCGTTCGACCGGAGTCCCGAAGATCCGGTCGTCCCGAAGGCTTACCACATACCGATCACTGCAACCGAGTCATTCGTGCTCGAATGTCGCAGCCGGACGGTGAACGGGACCGATACGATGGCTGTCGGCTACGACCGTGACGGGCGCAGGATGCTCTGGTATCGCAACGACTACGGCATCTCGCGGCATCCCGACTATCCCCCCGGCGAGCCGCTGCGGGCGGTGACCCATATCGACAACCTCGAGTTCGACACGCCGGGGGCGGGGATCCTGATCTGGCACCTCGACCTGGGCCTTGCATCGCTTATCTCCGAAGGCCGGTTCAACAGCCTGAAGAGTCCGAAAGGCCTCGATCTTGAGGAGGCCGACGGCGCGCAGGATTTGGGTCAAAACTACCCCTTTCTGACCCCCGGCTGGGGCACCGATTACGGCATCTTCGCCGACGCCTGGTATGGCGACAACCAGTATCACCGCGATGCCAATGACGGACGTCCGGTCATGTTCGGCGACAACACCTACCCCGACAGCCGGTCGAATGCGGGTGCCTTCACGCACATCGCAGTCGATAGTTTTTCGCGGCGCGGGGAGGTGATGGGATTCAGGTTCAATCTGGATTTCAAGCAACCGGGTTTCCCCTTTCTGGCGCCCAAGCCACATTTTTCCGAAAGGCGTTATTCTTATACTGCAACGGGAAACTTCGACGCCGATCCCGACGATGAGATCGTTTATTTCAGCCTCACCGATACCATATTCTTTCTTGACGGAGATGGGACAATCATTCAGCGCTTCATTGACCGAAGAAACTTCGCCGAAGTCGCGCTCAGCAAGCCGTCCGTAGGTGACCTCAACGGCGACGGAATGGATGATGTCTTCACGTATCTGATGCGAGATGATGGGATATGGCAACTCACCGGCTTGATGTCTTCGCCGAATGGCCATCAATTGCAAGTCCTGGATGAGACATTCGTCGATTTCCCAGACTTCTGGGGTAGGACATTAATTGGCGGAAGTAAGACGGATCCCAAGCTGTTTAGTGTATATGACATTTACGTGCAGGGTAACAGCCACAATACTGTGTTCCAGATATTTGACAGCAACCTTCAGTCGCTGCTCTCTGTGCGCTACGCCTGGGGTAGCATTAAGGGCATTTTCCTATTGGGAACAGCCGAATCGGATACGGTTTTGCTTATCATGAATTACTTGGGCACTCAAGGAAGCAGGATAACCGAGTTCTCCAGTGCGGGAGAGTTGCTTGACAGGGAATTTGACAACATCTATTTCGGCAATCCGCAACTTGTCGATCTTGACGCTGACGGCTGGCAGGATATTGTGTTTTCATATCGCGGTATCAATATTATACGGCAGGTTGGACTAAGAACGGGCGAGGCTTTGGAAATCGAGAGTATCACCTCTCCCAGTCTCTTTGAAGAATTCTATAGTAATATTATTGGCTCACTCGATGCAGATGGCGACGGGCGATATGAACTTCTGATCTATGACGAGGGCTCATTCCTGACCCTCAACATTAACGGGACCATGGGGCTAAAGATCGATTCGCCGTGGAAATCAAACGGTAGAATGAATGTGACGGGCTCGCCCCAGGGATTTGGGATATATAAAGATGACATTCGCGGAACTCGCGAGATATTCTTCACCGGAGGACTACGGTCAGCGGAGTCGATTCCTCAAGCGCCGGCAAGTCGTTCGCTATTCGGCTTTTCGTCGCGCGGCACCAAAGCCGCAGGCCTGCCTGTGGCGTTAGGCGAGTCGTCATACTGGTATGGCGATTATATCTACACTCAACTTGATGATGACGAGGCGATCGAGGTCGTCATCAACCGCTCAGATGGCGTTGAGGTGATCGAATTGCCCGGTCGGGGACTGCATCCATGGTGGAGCCAGCAGTATCGCGACAAGCAGAATCGCAACGCCATCTGGGAACCGGCCCGCGCCTTCGTCGCCGCGCCCGGCAGCCCGCTAATCCCGGACGGGCAGTGCTACAACTGGCCCAATCCAGCAGTCGATATGACCGCGATTCGCTATTACTTGAACTTCCCGGCATCGGTGAAGATCGACATCTACGACATCGCCGGCGACCGGGTGAAGACGCTCTACGGGCCGGGGCAGGCCGGACTGCCCAATGAGGTGGTATGGGACGTAACGGGTGTGGCGCGAGGCGGCTATCTGGCGGTAGTCGAAGCGACTGCCGGCGGGCGCTCGGAGCGGCGGGTGGTGAAGATCGCGGTGAAGAAGTGAATTGTTTGCCGCAATTTATTGCGGCCCAATCAAGATAAGCATTGGACATCATCCAGATTGACAGACACTAAAAGAAGACACAAACCCCTGCGACTGCCCGGCTATGATTACCGCAGTCTGGGTGGATATTTTGTGACTATTCGTTTTGACCTTAGAAAAGAGCAGTATTACCCTCTCCTATTTGAGGATTTGAAGGAGTTGGTTGTAAGCACCTTTGAGGAGATTCATCGACGTCACTCTGAATTCGTTTTGGACGAGTGGGTTCTTATGCCTGATCATATTCATTTCATCTGCTTCATAATAGACGACGGAGCATTGGGAAGAGAAGACAAGTCGAATAAGCCGTTGGGCTTGTATATTCGCCAGTTTAAATCGAAAGTCTCTTTCGAAATGAATCGCAAAGATGGAGTTCATTTTGCTTGGAGAGCCAACTTCTATGAGCACATAGTTCGAAGCGAAAAAGCCATTTTCAAAATCAGGGAATACATACAAAATAATCCGCTGTCGCTGGAATTGAAGAATGAAGGGTTAAAGTAAGCCGCAATGAATTGCGGCAAAACTAAAGTGAATCACCATATAATCAAGATCATCGGCTTCGCCTTGCTCGCCGCAATAGATTGCGGCAAACAAGCCTTCGCCCAGTTCGAGCAGTTCAACCACCCCGAACTGGTCTGGCGGACGCTTGAGACCGAGCACCACGTCGTCCACTTTCACGATGGCGCCGAGCGGACGGCGCGCGTCCTGGCCGGCATCGCGGAAGAGGTTTATGAGCCGATCACGACCCTCTATGACTATCGTCCCGACACCAAAGTGCACTGGATCGTCCGCGATCACGACGACTACTCCAACGGCGGCGCCTATTACTACGACAACAAGATCGTCATCTGGGCAACGCCGCTCGATTTCGAACTGCGCGGGACGCACCACTGGCTCTACGACGTCGTTACGCACGAATTCACCCATATGATCCAGTTGGGGGCGTCGCGAAAGGGCCCGCGGTGGCTGCCGGGAGTCTATTTCCAGTACCTCGACTATGAGGATGAACGCCGCCCCGATGTGCTCTACGGCTACCCCAATCGACTCGGCTCGTGGCCAGTTGCGATGACCGTCGTCCCTATGTGGCTCGCCGAAGGCACTGCCCAGTATCAGGCGCGCGGTCTTGGCCACGACTATTGGGACACCCACCGCGATATGATGATCCGGGTGCGGGCGCTCGCAGGAACGCTTCTTTCAAGTGAGGAGATGGACGTCTTCGGTAAGCCGACGCTCGGCTCGGAACTGGTCTATTGCCAGGGCTATGCGCTGACCCGGTTCATCGCCGAAAACTACGGCGACGACGCCCCGGGGCGGCTCGCTGCGGCGCTTCGGTCGCCCGGAGTGTGGGACTTCGACCGCGCCAGCCGCAAGGCGCTCGGCATCAGCGAGAGGCAACTCTACGCCGCGTGGAAGAAGTCCATTACCGATGACTACCGCAGCCGGACGGCGATTATTCGCGATAATCTTGTCGAAGGCCGGGTCGTTCGCGATGAAGGTTCGGGCAACCTCTATCCGGCTTTCTCACCCGACGGCAAGCGGCTGGCCTTCGTCTCGAACCAGGGGAAGGACTTCCTGTCGCAAGGACGCATTGTATTCTACGACCTCGCGAGCGGCAAGTTTACACCATCTGAAGCGCCGGCGTCGGGGCCGTTCGGCTGGTCGCCCGACGGAAAATATCTGGTCTATGCGCGGCAGGACGGACCCAATAGGCAGGGATCGCACTTCGATGACCTCTACCTCTGGGATGTGGATAAGAAGAAGGAAATCCGGCTTACCCGTGATGCGCGGCTCGCTTCACCGGCCTTTTCGCCGGACGGCAGGCGGCTGGTGGCGGTGCACAATAGCGACGGCTCGCTCAATCTGGCGCTGATCGAATTGCCGGAATCGCTCTCCGGCAAGGACGTCTCCCGCGATGTTGTCCATCGCAAGTTGACTGCCTTCGATGATGGACGGCAGGTTTTTCGACCCCGCTTCGCCCCCGACGGCCGGCGGATCGTCTTCGCGATGGCAGACCTCGCGGCGCGCGACCTGATGCAGTACGATCTGGCGACCGGCCGGTTGCATCCGCTGCTCGCCTCCGATGCCGACGAGCGCGATGCGCTCTATTCGCCCGACGGACTTTGGGTCTATTACGTCTCGGACCGGACGGGAATCTACAACCTCTATCGTTTTCACATCGCAGGCGGCGAGCCGGAGGCTCTCTCCAACGTAACCGGCGGGGCGTTTCAGCCCTCGCTCGGTGCCGGCGGGCAGGTCGCCTATGCTTCCTTTGGACCCAACGGCTACGGTATCCATCTATTCGACTCGACGACAACTGTTCCCGAA
>VGIQ01000053.1 GCA_016867835.1 Calditrichota bacterium
ACGCCAGAGCGAGCACTTCACCGGTCTTGGGGTCGAGGACTATAGCCACTGCCGAGAGGGCTTTCTCGACTATCACAGCCGGTGCCAGTTCTTCCTCGACGAGTGACTGAATGCGCAGATCGAGGGTCAGGACGACGTCGAGGCCGTCGATGGGCGGCGTTAGCGGTGCAGCAGGATCGATGTGGGGACGCCCCTGAACGTCGAGTTGGTAGATCCTGCGGCCCGATGTGCCGCGCAATAACTCGTCGCAACTCTTCTCCAGCCCGGCAATGCCAACGCCGTCGATGTCGGTAAAGCCTACCACTTGACCGGCCAGCGCTCCGTGCGGATAGACCCGGTGCGTCTCGGTCTGGCGAATCAGGTTCCAATTCCGACGGTCGATCCGGTCGGCCAGTGTCGGTGGTAGTTTCCGCGCCAGATGGACGAAGTCGGCGGCCCGATTGAGTCGCTTCAGATAGTATTCGGTCGAGCGCCCGGTCAGTCGGGCCAGATCGGCTGCCAGCCCGCGAGGATCGGTCACCCGCTTCGGGTTGACGCCCAGGCTTACATAGTTCCCGGCTTGATCGGAGAGCGGAACGCCATAGCGATCGAGGATGTCGCCCCGCCGGGCGGGAGTGATCACCTCGGTGCGATGCTGCAAATCTGCAGTGCGGCTAAGTTCAGGTGCCATCCAGATTTGCAGCATCACCAGGCGCACCAGTATCACCATCGCACCCGCGAGTAAGAGTGCGCGAATGATCAGCAGTCGCCGGAGGCCGGATGGATCGGGCTGGAGCATACCTTAGGTTCAAGATTCGCAAATAAGGAGCAGGCTGCCGATGCGTCAGCCCCGTGTCAAGGCGGCTTGCAGGAGCCGCTTGACTGAGGGAAGCGCACCTACCACACCCATCAGCGGTGCTTCGTGGTGCGTTTCGGTCCAAATCGTATCGGGCGGCACCTCGGGCCAGACCATCCCGAGCCGCTGTCGGGCTAACGCCTCGACCCGTGCCAGTTGCGAATGCTTCAAGAGGTCGCGACGAATCTGACCGGCTTCATCGAGCAGTTGCTGATGCTGCCGTTCAAGGCTTAGATAGCGCGAGGAGTAATGCTCGTAACGTCCCGAACGCCAGATCCAGACCAGCCCGAGGAACGTTGCCATGATTAGCCAGCCCAATAGGCGCGCCTGGGGCTTTAGGCGCGACGCAGCCATAGGGCGGGTATTAGAAGGTGATGACATCGGACAGCCTTCCGTAGCGAGGTTCGACGTTCGATACCAGAAGTGCAAGGTGCAAGGTGTGAGGTGCAGGGTGATAGGTCATTAGTTGCATGCGCGGTGCAACCTCGAATGGGTGCGACAAAGTCTCCACTATGCCCGACGCAACTTCTCAACAACACGCATCCGGGCACTGCGGGCTTGCGGATTGGCCGCCATCTCCGCCCGGTCGGGTCTGATCACATGTGGTGTTAGGATGGTCAGTTCCCAATCTGCATTCATCGCAGAATCGGATACCGCTTCTGCCTTGCCTGCCGGTCGGCTCAAACGGCGAAAGGCTTCCTTGAAAATGCGATCCTGATGCGAATCATAGGCTATGGTCACGAACCTCCCGCCCGGTCGAAGCAGCGCCAGCGCTTGCGAGGCTAAAGCCCGGATTGCCTCCAGTTCGTCATTGGCAGCGACCCGCAACGCCATAAAGACTCTTGACAGCGTTTTGACGCGAAAAGGTCCCCTTACGACCCGACCGACCACGTTTGCCAATTCTCCCGTCGTCGTGAGCGGACGACTCCGGAGGATCAGGTCGGCAAGACGCCCGGCTTGCCGTTCCTCACCGATTTCCCAAAAAAGCGCACTCAACTGGTCTTTGCTCCAACGGTTGACGATCTCGCTGGCGGGAACTCCCCGCCCTGGAGAGTAGCGCATATCGAGCGGTCCGTCGAGGCGATAACTGAAGCCCCGTTCGGAAGTTAGCAACTGATCGAAGGACTGTCCGACATCCGCCAGGATTCCATCCACCGGTTGGAACCGGGCTCTCCCGGCAACTTCTCCTAACTCCCTATAATCCCCCTCCACCACCTGAACCCCGGATCGTCCGGCAAAGCGTTCCCTCAAGTGCCGGACAGCATCGGGATCGACTTCGACGGCTAATACCTCTATCTGCCAATCTGCCCGTTCAAGCAACTCCTCGATGTGTCCGCCGCCGCCGGCGGTGCAGTCTATGAACCGCCTTCCGCCGGTTCCGAGCAGATAATGAACTACCGGCCCAACCAGGACCGGCTTATGCTGGGCATCCAACAGACTCCCCCGCGTCCGGCTATTCGTCGCCCGTCGGAAGTCCGGGCAGCATCGCCGGTTTCGCTCCTTCTGCCGCTGGCCTAAGCCTGCGCCCTACCAGCAACTGCCGGTGCGGTGCTTGATAATCGAAGGTGGTGTCGCCGGTCGCGGCCGGATAGTTGTCGGGATGCCAGATTTCGATGCGGTCGCGCATCCCGACGACCTGAACATCACCCTTCAGTCCGGCAAAGTTCACCAAATGGAGCGGTATCCGCACCCGGCCCTGCCCGTCGAGCAGACATTCGACAGCGCTCCCGTAGAGCCAGCGGATGTAACGGAGGAACTCCTCATCGGGGAGTTCAAGCGACTCGGCGCGCTCCAGCAACTCCTGCCAGATGTTCAGCGGCCAGGCGGCAACGCACCGGCCCAGCCCCGGCGCAAGCACAAAAGTGCCTCGTGCCGAGGGCGACAGGCGATAGCGATAGGACGACGGGATCGCCAGCCGGGACTTGTCGTCAAGGCTGTAAAGATCTGATCCCCAGAAGCCTGGTATGGGTTCATTCCCCACGTTTGTCAACTCTATTCTGAACTGTTCCCCAAATTTCTCCGGTCAATCTACAAAAGGAAGGCCGCGCTGTCAAGTGTTTTGCGCGGCCTTAACGAAAAAAAATCCCCACCCTGTATCTCAGGAGGCGATTTCTAAACCCTTTATATCATATTATCAAGTAGATACTATATTAGGTGTTCGAGTTCTTTATTTATCCAGCGATTGCCGCTGTCACGTGCCTCACGTGACAGCATATGAGCACGAACCTTCCGTCACGTGAGGGCACGTGACGGAAGGTTCGTGGCGTGAGAGACGAATAAGTCAAAGAACTCGTGTTCATTATTCCGATTTTCCGTCTTCAGACTACTAACTGGTGCGATATCAACTTGTCTCGTCCCCCTGCTCAGCGGGGGGACTTCAGGAGGGTAGAAGTGCATCCCCAATTACCCCCCCTTTCATTGCCCCCCCGGCAAGCAGGGGGGATCAGACAAGAACTAACTGCACCATGTAGTAGCCCTCAAATGCGCTCATCCAAGAATCTCCCGCAACTGCAGCGACCGTTCGAGCCGTTCGCGCAGGTCTTCGATCACCTTCAGCAGGTTGACGGATCGAGCGTTCACAATCTCGGCAAATGCCTCGTCGGCCATCAGCATTTTTGTTACCCGTCCATTGGTATGAGCAGCCATAAGATGACCGATCCGGTCGGCCCAATCGAGCATTTCAGGCAGTCCCAGTCGCGGCGAGTCGGACGGCCGGATATGATGCTGGGCAATGGCGTTGATGATGTCGTCGGGGAGGTTCCAGCGGCCCGCGAGCCAGCCGCCGATGTGGCCATGATCGACGCCGATGACATCGGCTTCGGCACGGGCAATGTGAACACCCTCCTGATTAGCCTTCTCGGCACAGAGCAGGTGATAGCGATAGAAATATTGGTGCAGTACCAGTTTACCAATGTCGTGAAGGAGTCCCGCTACATAGGCGCCGGAGTGCTTGGGAACCCTTAGGCCGGCATAAAGCCCCTGGACGATCTCGGCGACCGAAGCGCTGTGCTGCCAGAATTCTGCGCTGTCGAAGTGTGCTACGTCGGGACGTTCAGGGAAGAGACGCAGGACGCTCGCTGATGCGATCAGATTTGAAACCTCCTCGATCCCGATGATGACGACCGCCGTCTTGAGATTGTCGATCTTGCGCGGGACGCCATAGTAGGCGCTGTTGGCGGTGCGCAGCAATTTGCCGGCAAGTGAGACGTCCTCCTCGATCAACTCGACGATATCGCCGGCGCTGCTGTGCGGATCGGCGACCCGCTTCATCACTTCGACAACGATGCCGGGCAGCGTCGGGAGGTCGCGCACTTCGGTGATCGTCTTGCGGATCTCAGCGATCACCAGCATCTTGTTCAAACCTTCGGCGGGGGCGCCGCCGGCGGGAGTGCCATCGGCACCCCAGGGGGAATTCATCGGTAGAGGATTCCTATGGCGGTATGATGTGGACAGTTCAAGGAGAGCCCTTATCTCAAGTGAAATCTAATCGGTTTGTATTCCCTTTGCAAGGGTTCTATCGTCATAGCCAGTCATATCGGAGGTGATGAGATAAACGCAGGTGTGCCGTTCAATGGTTGACAAGCAAGACCGCAAGGCTTAACTTGATGATTATGTTAACGGTCAACCTGACAGAGTCGGGGCGTGCCTGGTAGTAATAGGACGTTGAACGGCGATCCAAATAGACCGGTGCTGGTGCACCGGATGCCGACACCGGTCTTTTGGCATCGTCTCTCGCTTGCGCCCTACATAAGCGATGACGATGCCCGGCGCGCTCGGGTTCATCCGCGAGACGGCTTTCCGAAACGGCTCGACCGGGCTTTATCCGGTCGCCGGAAGGTCTTGCCCGACCTGGCTTTGATGGGGCCGGCTGCAGACCCCTATACGGCTGTTGAGCGGCGTCAACGCATCACCCGTCGGGCTCTCGAGGTCCTTGCCAAGCACAATTATCCGCTCCTGCTGATGACCCGCTCGACGATGGTGCTGCGCGATATCGACATCCTGCGCGAGATTCACCTGACGGCTCAAGCAACTGTCGCAGTGCCTCTGGGGGATGGTCGCTCCGAAGAGAACGGGAATGTCGCTTCGTCCGATCAGCGACGCCTACTCGACCGGATTGTCCGCAGCGGCATCCAGACCGGTGCTCTGATCCGAATGCACTCCGGACTATCCGACCGCCGGCTGGAGCGACTTTTTAGGAGCGGCAGCGATCTAGGACTAGACTTCATTGCCTTCCAGCGTCCGTGGTTCGACGGCAATAATCCATCACCTCGCGCTTCAAACTTCGAGCCTCGCTTCCGACTCCTCGATCTGGCCGCCCGCTATCAACTGCCCTTGCGGATGAAAAGGTTCATTCCCAAGGATTATCGTCGTGAGAACTACTGGCTTGCCGGACGCCTCGCCGACAGCGCCCTCATTCGTTGGTGCAGCGGCGAGCCGTTTCGCTTGCACCTTCGGGCTGCGAGGCTCATCAACAACCTTAGGCGCGATGTCCGCAACATCCTCAGAGAAGGCGAAGTGCATCGCATTGAGGGAATAGATACGGCGGTCTGGCCTGAAATCGACCGATTGCTCAGCGGAGACTGGACCCCCCGTATGATTTGGGAAGGATGACCCGTCCCAAGACGTCGCTTCCGACGCCCGAAACCGCGCTGGTCTTGCGGTCGATCCGCCACGGTGAGACCTCGCGGATCGTTACGCTGTTCAGCCTTGAGCGAGGCAAGTTTGCCGCTATCGCCAAGGGCGCTCGCAGCGGTAAAGGCAATGGCGCGATCGGCAGCCTCGCAGCACCCAGTCTGATCGAAGCGATGGTCTATCACAAGTCGTCGCGCTCGGTGCAACTTTTGGCTCAGGCTTCGGTGATCGACCCTTACGTGGGTCTGCGGGAAGATATCCTGAAGAGTGCCTATGGCGCCGCGATTGTCGAACTGCTCGACCGCTCGATGATCGAAGGCGATGTCAACCGGGCCGCGTTCGCTGCAGCCGGGAGTGCGCTGGAGCGTTTGGAGCGGTCTGAAATCACGCCGCGCCTGGCATTCCAGGGCTTTCAACTGGATTTAACCGCTGCGCTCGGCTTTGCGCTCGACGCCACGGCATGTCCGGTCTGCGGTACAACTCCGGCGCGAACCGGCTGGCATAACGCCCTGATGCTCTCGGAAGGGGCGATCTGTTGCGAGGGATGCCGCATCGAGGGCGACGCTGTAACCCTCACAGGCGAGTCGGTCAATATACTGCGTTTGCTGGCCCGGCGACAGACCGATCTGCTCAAGCGCCTTAAAACCAGTGAGATGGCTCAGAACGAACTGAGCAACGCTCTGAGCCGCTATATCCGGCATCATCACCCGGCGCTCGGTTCGCTTCCGGCACAGGCGATGATAGACCGGCTTGAGTAATTATGTTGATGATGTTGATGTTAGGGATGCTGCCATACGAGGGCGTCTGGATGCACACAGGTCTTTAACTTCCCAATTGACGTCATCATCATCATCATTAGCATCAGCAACACATCCCTCGGAGACCAAATGAAACTTACCACCACGCTTCCTATACTGGTCCTGTTGCTGGCTCATGCCAACAGCAGTTTCGCCGAGACGCGTGTTTCGGGCGACGTCAGCGGGCGCTGGCTGCGGCAAGGCAGCCCTTTCATTGTAACCGGCGACGTCACAGTCCGAAACGGCCAGGCGCTTGCCATCGACGCCGGCTGCGAAGTCCGCTTCGAAGGCACGAAGATGTTGATCTATGGACGTTTGACTGCTGTCGGTTCGATCGACGATTCGATCCGGTTCCTGCCGGCCGAAGGCGCCGAAGCTTTCGGCGGTCTGCGCTTTCTGGTTGCAGACAGTGCGACAGTGCTCAATTATTGCGTAGTGTCAGGCGGGCGGGCGTTGGGAGGACAGGGGGAACTCGATTCCCTCAGTTCGGGTGGAAATATATTCGTCAGCGCCGGCGATGTTACCATTCTCAACAGCCGCATCTCAGGCGGGCATTGTCGGACGTTCGGTGCCGGCATCGCCCTCTGGCGCGCAAACACCGTGATCGAGAACTGCCTCGTTGCCGACAACAATTCGCAGAATGGCGGAGGTGGCATCGCGCTGATCTTGAACGCAAATCCACAGATTCGCAATACCACATTCGTCAACAATGCCGCTGTCAACCAGGGCGGTGGAGGGATAGCGCTGCTTGCTGCGGGACGCCTGGAGAACTGCACTTTCAGCCGCAACCGGACGACCAATGCCGAGAGTGGTCTTGGCGGCGCCTTATTGATAACGGAGGATGCGACAACCGCATTTGTCAAGTGCAACTTCCTCGAAAACACTTCCACCACCGGCGGAGCCATCAACGCCCGCGGTCACTCCACCGCACCGCGCTTCGAGTGGTGCTACTTTTGGGGTAATTCGACCAACGCCGGAGCCCGCGTCGGGGGAGCGATCTACGTCCGCGGCGGAGCCCGCCTGGAAGCCGTCTATTGCCGGTTTGTGGAGAATAACGCCAACTATGGCGGGGCAATCTACATAAAGGAAGCGCCGCTGCTGAATGTCAACCACTGCCTCTTTCTGCGCAATGCCGCCACCCGCGGCGGAGGTGCTATCTCCACTTCGGAAAACGACTGGGGCGAAAACAATCTATGGCGCGCCAACAACTGCACCTTCGTCAACAACACCAACATCGGCGGCGAGCGCATAGCCCAGTCGGTCCAGGCCCGAAACGGCGCACGCATCCTGCTCAATAGTTGCATCGTAGTCGGCGATCCGCCCCTTTTCGGCAATCAGGACTTTGTCTCGGCGGTCTATTCCCATATCCGAGGCGGGCTTCCCGGGGAAGGCAACGCTGCCGTGGATCCCGGCTTCTTCAAGATCGATTCGACCTACTTTATGCTGATGGGTAATTCGCCCTGCGTCGATTCGGGCGACCCGGACCTGCCGCCGGATCGCGACGAAACCCGCACCGACCGCGGCTGGCTCCACTTCCCGCGCAACGTCTGGAATGGGCTATCGACGGACCGCCTCGAGGTCGAACTAACCACCATCGACCGTGTAACCGAATCGCTGGAGCTGCGTAACGACTCCGGCGTTCCGGTCTATGCCAGCGTCATGGACCGCTGGACTGAGGGCGGTCGGGAAGCCTTCATCAACGTCTCGCAACTGACCAACGATTTCGATGTCAACGGTGTCGCACTGGCCGGGAACAACTTCTACCTCTGCGGCGGAAACAATGGGCAGTCGCCCAATATGCTCTATCGGCTCGACCGCAACTACGACCTTCGGCAGTCCTTTGCCCAGCCCGGCAATCCGGAAGACGATGGCTACCTCGACCTCGCTACCGACGGCCGGCAGCTGCTCTACGGCGGTTACCGGAATCTGATTGCCGAGTTTACCGTTGACGGTGAATTAGGCGAAGTCGTCAACGGGCCGCAAGCGATTCGGACCATGCGGGCGCTGGGTGTCGATTTTCGCTACTCGGACAACTTCGTCGATTTCTACATTGGTGGCGACGAGGGCATCATCGCCCGCACCGATGCCGAGTTCTGGGAACGCGACCGGATTGTCCTGGGGGATACCGTCCGCAGCCTTGGCGTAAAAGGCAACACCCGTGCGCTCTACGCCGTAACCGAACCGCGTCCTGGCGTTACGCTCCTGTGGCTGATCAACCCGGACGAGCATCTTGCTACGCCGCTCTATACGTTGACGCCGCCCGACTCCCTCGCCAGGATTGGGGGAGTAGAAGTTACGCAGGCTTTCCAGGACGGCCGGGGCAGTCTGATCGGTATCTGGAAATCGACCGGTGATACCCCCGACCGGCTTTTCGTTGTCGATCTCTACACTTCGTGGCTGGTGATCGAGCCGTCTCTGCAACTCCTCTTACCTGGAGAATCGATCGCCTGGCCGGTTACCTTCTGCGGCGACCAAATGCCGGCAGGTTACCACGAAGGAAACTTCTACGTCGCTGTCAACGGATATGGTCAGGGCGGCGAAGTAGAAGCCGCAATGACCTCGACCCAATCCTCTGCGACTGATGACGACGCTATGCCGACCGACTTTCAGATCGAAGCGATATGGCCCAATCCGTTTAATCAGCATGCAGTGGTATCATTTAACCTCCCGCGAGAAAGCCGCTACGAACTGCAGGTGTTCGATGTAACCGGACGTCGTGCCGGGCTTGTCGTTTCCGGAGTAGGAAGCGCGGGTTCTAACCGAACGGTACTCGATGCCGCCGATCTGCCGGCCGGCGTTTTCTATCTCAAGGTTGTGACTCCCTACGGAGCAGTCGCAGCGCCTTTCAATCTTCTCAAGTAGCCCTCTAACCGGCGGCCGGCCGTTACGCCTCGGCCGGCCGCCGGTCAGTCTCGCCTCATACCACTTTGCCCGCCTTCGACGACAACGACCTCGACCGCATCCGACAGGCCATCAGTATCGCCGATTTGATCGGTGGTTATGTCCAGTTGAAACAACGCGGAACGGGCGATTTCTGGGGTCGTTGCCCATTCCATGGCGAAAAGACGGCCAGTTTCCACGTTCGCGCCGACCGCGGGATGTTCCATTGCTTCGGTTGCGGCAAAGGCGGGAACGTCTTCACTTTCCTGATGGAGATCGAGCACCTCTCGTTCGGCGAAGCCGTCCGGCTGCTCTCCGACCGCGCCGGCATATCTCTAAGATCTCAATCCGGCGCCTCCGGCGCCCGGCAGCGCGATGAGAAAGAGCAAATGGCTGCGGTCAACGCCTTTGCCGTCAAGTGGTTCCACGAGCGCCTCATAACCGGGACGCCGTCGGCGAGTGCGCGGCGGGCGCTTGAGTATCTAACCGGTCGTGGCTTGGGCCGGGAGACCATTGTTCGTTTCAAGATCGGCTGGGCTGAGCCGGAATGGGATGCCTTCAGCCGGGCTGCCAACAAGACCGGCTATCGCGACGATCTATTGGTGGCGAGCGGGCTGGCTTATCGCCGACGCGACGGCAGCGGGGTCGTAGATCGCTTCCGGGCGCGGATCATCTTTCCGATCCACTCCATCACAGACCGCGCCGTCGCCTTTGGTGCCCGCCGGGTCGAAGGCATTACTCCCGATGACGACGAAGCGAAGTATCTTAACAGCCCCGAGACGCCCCTCTATCACAAGGGCGAGCATCTCTACGGACTCGATATCGCGCGGGATGCAATCAAATCGGCCGGTAATGTCTTCATTGTCGAAGGATACCTCGACCTCTTGGCACTCGTCAGGGGCGGCTTTCCCAATGCTGTAGCCAGTCTCGGGACGGCGCTTACCCGGCGTCAGGCACAATTGCTCGAACGCTATGCCAGTCGCGCGGTCGTCGTCTATGACGGCGATGACGCCGGAATCGCGGCGGCAGCACGAGCCGGAGATCTCCTTACCGAATCGGGGATCGAAGCGCATATCGTCCGGCTGCCGGAAGGCGAAGACCCCGATTCGATCCTGCGAAGCAATGGACCGGAAGCGCTTGGCGAGGCGCTCGCCCGTCCCCTATCTTTGGTGAATTTCCGGCTCGAAGCGGCGGGCTTTCACCGGTCTCTACCCCCCAGTGTGCAAATCCGCGCAGTGCGGGACATTTTGGGTGCCGTCGCCGGGGTCGTCGATCCGGTTCGCCGCGATTTGCTATTGGGCGAGTTACAGCAAGCCACCGGCCTGACGCGCAACACTCTCGACCGTGCATTGAGCGACATCCCCAAGCCGGATGCTCCTTCTCCAGACGGAACAGCCGCGACTCCGGCGCCCGACTTCGGGCCTGAGTTTACCGGCGAACGCGATCTCATCGTCTCGCTCTTACGACATCCCGAATTCTTAAACGTCGCAATGCGAGAAGTTACATCGGCACACTTCGAGCAAACTCAACTGAAGGCTCTCTATGCGCGACTTGAGAGTGCATTCCTGCGCGGCGAAGCGATCGATTCGGCGGCGCTTTTCGAAGCGACCGCTGATCCGGCGGTGAAGCAGTTGATATCGCGTGCGGCGGTCGAAATGTCGGAGAACGCTGAGCCGGGATCGGCCGAACGCGCCGTCCGCGATGCCGCCAAGTCGATCCTCCGAAGGTCGCTGCGGCGCCGCCACAATGAACTGCGGATTGCCGTCGCAACAGCCGAGCGCAATCACCTCCCGACGGCCGACCTGATGCGTGAAATGATCGCGCTCCAGCGTCAAATGCGCGAACTATCAGCCGGATGAAGATCCTCATCCCCACGGCCTGGTATCCCTCACCAGATCATCCCTCCGACGGGTTGTTCATTCGCAAATATGCGGAGTTATCGGCTCGAAGACACAATACGGTCGTGCTGGCGCTATATGTCGAGCGTGACGATGGAAACCGTCCTGAACTGCATAGGATGGACGAAGGCGGCATCGTCGTCTATCGCCACTATCAGTCGCGCGGTCTGGCTCCGCGCTTCAGGTTTCTAACCCGGCTCTGGAGGCAATACCGGGCCGGGCTTGAGGTCGGAGCACGGGAAGGACCTTTCGACCTGATACACGCACACACTTATCAGGCCGGGCTGGTCGGCGCGCTATTGGCTCGCAAGTGGTGTGTGCCGCTGGCGATCACCGAGCATTGGAGCGGCTTTGGCAGTGGAGAGTTGACCTCGGCCGAGCGTTTAAAGGCGCGCCTCGCATTCCACCATGCCGACGCTTGCATCGTCGTTTCGGAGCATCTTCGAAGAGACATCCGGGATAGCGGCATAGCGAGCGACTTTATGGTGATACCCAATCCCGTCGATACCGATCTCTTTCGGCCTGCCGATTTCAAGCCTAATTTAGGTGGTCGTAACTCTCTGCGGCTGCTTGCGGTCGGATCCCTCATTCCACGCAAGGAGTATCCGACCCTGTTCGAGGCGATGAACAGGGTGCGCGATCATGGCATCGAACTTTGTCTCGAACTGGTCGGTGACGGGCCGCTGCGAGAGATTTTATCCAAACTGGTTGGTAGATTGAGCCTCGGGGATGCGGTGCGGTTCCACGGCTTTCTCCCTCCCCTGGAAATCGCCCGTCTGACGCGTGAGGTTGACTTCTTCGTACACCCCGCGCGTCACGAGACCTTTTGCATCGCCACCGCTGAGGCGCTGGCTGTGGGTCTGCCGGTGATCGCTTCGGACCTGCCGGCGATCCGGGACTATATGGACGAGTCGTGCGGCATCTTCGTGCCGCCGGGTGATGCAGCAGCGCTCGCCGACGCCATCGAAAGGATGGTCCGCAGTATCGACGAGTATGATCCCCACGCCTTGGCCGAACGTATTCGGTTGAGGTTCTCGCCGGAGGTCATCGCCGACCGGCTGGAAGAGGTCTATGGCCGGCTGCTTCATCAATCTATCTGACATTGCAACATTACCTATTATATGACTGCTCGACACTTTCTTCGTGCGACAAAGGTCTCGGCTCGGCTCGGATGGGACATCGAAGGCAACTGGACTCACCCGGCGGTCTATCTCCTGGTGGCGCTCGCCGCTCCGGTCTCGAGCCTCTTGATGCTGATCTATATGTATCGAGTAGTGTTGGGCGGAAGCGGCGACCCGCCCTTTCTCGCTTTCCTCATCAGCGGCTCGGCCGCCTTTATGTTCGTCCGACTATTCCTTGCCGGAGCCGGAATGGTGGTGGTTGAAGACCGCGAACATTACCGCATCTTCCGATACCTTTACATTGCGCCAGCCTCGTTCCCGGTGCAGGTAATGGGACGGGTCCTTCCCAAAGTTGCGATCTCCGTTGTGGGTGCGGCACTCGCCTTTCTGGCGGGAAGATACTTGCTCGGTCTGACCTTCAGGCCCGACGGGATCGCCTGGCCGATCGTCGTCGGGAGTTGGCTTCTTGCCGTCATTGGCATGGGTGCTATGGGCTGGATGCTCGCCAGCGCAATGTTGCTCATCGACCGGATGGGGTGGGTGCTTGCGGAGGGTATCGCGGGGCTGCTCTTTCTACTCGCTGGAGCCGTCATTCCGCTGTCGGTGATCCCGCCCTCCCTTGCCGCCATTGGGCAGTTACTGCCGGTTACCTACTGGATCGACCTTTGGCGGATTGCGTTCTATGGCGGCGCCGTTCGACTCGCTCTGCCTGAGACACCAATGGCACACCTTTGGCAGGGCTTGGCTCTGACGAGCGTAGCCTGGCTGGTCATAGCTCTCGTCTGGTATCGGATTGCCGACCGCCTGGCGCGCCGCTGGGGGCGAATAGAGAGAGAGACGTTCTACTGATCGAAGAATGATAAGATGACGGCAAATGTCGGACGGAGCGGGCCGGACGTCCGCTCGGACTGCCGGGTAGAATTAGAACTCCGCACCTCGGGCGGCGTCGAATTCCACCTCGTTAGCAAGGTCGCGGCACTTTACGGCCGCGACATTGAGCGCCAATGCCGCAGCATGTTGGCTGAATGGGGCGTCTTGCACTGTCGGCTGAGCCTTTACGACGCCGGTGCGCTCTCTTTCATCATCGCCGCCCGGCTCGAATGCGCTCTCCGGCGATCCGGGCTGACACCCGGACCTTCTACTGCACCTCTACGACCGACGGCTGACTATCCTTCACATCGGGACCGTCTCCGCCGCAGTAGGCTCTATCTCCCCGGCAACGAGCCTAAGTTCTTCCTTAACGCCGGTCTGCACCGGCCCGATGTCGTCATCCTTGACCTTGAGGACTCTGTCTCCCCTTCAGAGAAGGATGCTGCTCGCATTCTTGTCCGCAACGCGCTGTTGACCGTCAACTTTTACGGCGCCGAACGTTCCGTCAGGATCAACCAGGGCGAACGCGGATTCGATGATCTGCGCGAGATGGTCCCAACTCGACCGCACTCCATCCTAATCCCCAAGGTCGAAACCGCAGAGCAGGTCGAGGCGGTCGATCGCTGCATCAGGGAGATCCGTTCAAGTAGCGACAAACTCGCGAGCGATAATGACGATGCAAAGCGGGATATTTTTCTCGTCCCGATCATCGAATCGGCAAGGGGCGGGTTGAACGCCGCCTCCATAGCAACGGCATCGCCTCACATCGTAAGCCTCGCGATCGGGCTTGAGGACTACACTGCCGACATCGGCGCCCGGCGGTCGAAGGATGACCGCGAATCGGACTGGCTCAGGTCGCAGGTGCTGAACGCAGCACGCGCTGCAGGAATCGAGCCGAGCGATTCGGTATTCTCCGACATCGCCGATGATGCCGGACTCTTCGCATCGGCACGGGAGGCGCGCGACCGCGGTTTCGATGGCAAAGGCTGCATCCATCCGCGCCAGATCGGGATCATTCACCGTGCCTTTGCCCCCGAACCTCGTGAGGTCGAGCAGGCACAACGGATTGTGGAAGCCTTCGCAGCCGCCAACCGGCAGGGACTCGGGGTGGTCGCACTCGGATCGAAGATGATCGATCCGCCGGTGGTGAAACGCGCCGAACGGATTCTGAAGATAGCCGAAGGCGGATGTTAGTATGAAGGACAGGTTCGTCACCAATGCCGCCAGGCGGATCGTCCCTACAGTTGTCAACGGGATCCCGCAGGTTCCTTATCGAGGCGTAGGCGGCTATCGTCCAACCGGTCGCAGGGTGGCGCCGCAGATTGCTTCTTCTATGGACTACCCGCCGGATGGCAACAAGGTCGTAGCCGGTGGTCTCGCCGAAGCCCTACACCGCTGCGGTCTTAAGGACGGGATGACGATCTCAACCCATCATCACTTTCGCGATGGCGATCTGGTGGCGGGACAAGTCTTCGACATTGCCGCCGGGATGGGTGTTCGCGACTTACGGTGGTTCCCTTCGGCATCGTTTCCGTGCCATTCGCCGCTGATCCGGCACCTTGAATCGGGAGTTATTCACCACATCGAAGGCTCGCTCAACGGGCCGCTGGGCGATTACTGCTCGTCGGGAAGGATGCGTGGAACGGGCGTTCTTCGGAGTCATGGCGGGCGATGGCAGGCGATTCAGGACGGCGAAGTGGAGATCGACATTGCCGTCATCGCGGCGCCGTCAGCCGATCCATTCGGCAATGCAACGGGTGACCGGGGACCATCGGCATGTGGCGGGCTTGGATTTGCGCTGGCGGATGCGAACTTTGCCGACAAGGTCATCGTCGTTACCGACAACCTCGTCCCCTTTCCCTGCATCCCGTGGCAGATTCAGGGCAATCATGTCGATTATATTGTCGTTCAGGAGCAGATCGGCATCCCCGAAAAAATCGTCTCCGGCACCACCCAGATTACCCGTTCAGCCGATAGGCTGCTGATCGCGGAATTGACAGCCCGGTTCTGCGACGAAGCAGGCCTCGTCCGCGACGGTTTCTCGTTTCAAGCCGGAGCCGGCGGGACAGCGCTCGCCTTCGGGATCTACCTCGCCGACCTTATGCGCAGGCGAGGTGTCAGAGCCCGTTTCGCGCGGGGCGGATCGAACCGCTATCTGGTCGAAATGCTCGAAGAAGGTCTGGTGGATTACATCCTCGACGGACAGACCTTCGACCTGGACGGCGTCCGGTCGCTCCGCGAAAACCCCCGCCATATCATGACCTCGCCCTTCACTTCCTACAACTACCACGGCAAGGGCAACTTTGCATCGCTTGTCGATGTCGTCGTTCTGGGGGCAACCGAAGTCGATCTCGGCTTCAACGCGAATGTCGTAACCCACTCCGACGGGCGGCTCCTGCACGGCATAGGTGGCTGGCAGAACTGTCTCTTTGCCGGCTGCACTATCTTGCCGATACCGTCCTTTCGGGACCGGATACCGGTCATCGTCGATCGCGTAACAACCCTCTGCGGTCCGGGGGAACTGATCGACGTGATCGTCACCGAGCGCGGCATCGCCATCAATCCCCGACGACAAGACTTGATCGACAAACTGCGGGGGACGTCGCTGCCGATCCGGACACTGGACGATATCAAGAATGAAGTGGAGGAGATTTGCGGGAAGCCGGACCGAATGGAACCTGAGGAGACGATCGTCGCGGTAGTGAAGTGGGTCGATGGGACGATTATCGACGCGGTGCGGAAGGTGCCGGGCAGCGTTGTTGAGGCGTCTTCCGGTGCGGATGCTATGGAATGAAGAGATGCGCGTAAATGAGTGATAGATCGACCCGCGTTCCTTCTACCCCGCCCTGCTTTGTATTCCACTCCCACTTGCCGTCCAGTTCAAGTCGCAAGTCTCTTAATATCCATCCTCCGGCGCTAATCTCCAGGAATGTCGCGGAACCGACCGGCGCGCTCGGAAACGACACCTTGGGGGCAAGGGTCCGTGATCGATAGGGCGACCTAAGGAGCGAGTTTCCACCTCTGCGAGCCTGTCCGATGGCCGCTTCATATATGCCCAAGGACGCCGGTATTAGCCTTGCACCGATGCGCATCCGCTCGGCGTCGTTTCCAACAGGATGCCCCATATAGACGCCCCGTGTAACAGCGTTGTTAGCGGCAACATCGTGCTGCGTTGTAAAAGTGCCGATTCGGACATAGTCACTCCACAGTGTAGCAAGGATCGAACCGATTACCGGCGACCAGGCCGCTCGAGCCAGCCAGCCGAGTTGATCCTGGGTGCGCTGCCGGTCTTTCGCGTCCAGTTGGAAGTCGTCGAGTAGGATGGCTCCGGAGAGTCTAAGGCGCGGCGCGGCCAGATAATCGGCATTTAGCACCCACCACGCGTTTTGAGCCTTGTCGCTGCCTTGATTGTCGCGGTGATTTTGATCGATTTCGACGTGAAAGCCGAGCGGATTTATAAATGCCCAATCGAGCGGCCGGTCCCGTCCCGATAAGTAACTCACCTCAGTAAATCCCAAGAGAAGCCTGTTGCCGGACGCATACTGCAGCGTTCGTCCGGCGATATAGCGCTGGGTGATGCCGGAATCCCCCCGGATGGCTTCGAGGAATCCGTAGAAACTGCGCCAGGTGAAACGGCCAAACGTGGCTTGCACAGCGAATCGGTCGTAAGCGGGAGACTCCGCTCCGAGGGCCAGGTTCTCGTCCGGCAGAAAACCGACGATCTCGCGGCTCCGGCCCGCTTCAATGACCGCCCAATCGTTGCGGAAGGCGATTTGCGCCTGGTCGATCTCAGCACTGTTGAATCCGGCGCGCTCGATGGAACGCGTTCGACCCGAATAATGTGCAAGGCTCGCCGCGCGGTTGGTCGCACGAAGGTAGAGATCGGCGCTCCAATACTGGTGAAACGATAGATGCCCCCGGACAAACGGCGTCAACCCCGTCCCGCGATATATGCGATCGGAGCCTTCCGACCGGGAAGTGATGAAGCCGGCTGCGCCGATAAACGCGGTTTCAGAAGCCCCGTGCCTCTGCGCGTCAGCGGACCCTTGAACCAGCCTCGTGAGCCGTTCGATCTCTCGGGAGTTTAGTCCGGCTGCCGCAGAATCGGTCATATAGAGCAGCGAGTCGGGGGTAGCCGGATGAAAAAGCGAATGGCTCTCCCATCCGATCCCGGCGTCGATCAGCGCACTCCAGGTGCGGGTGTAGCCGAAGTCCTGCGGCAATGGCTCACCGGCCCATAAGGTTGGGATCGTGCAGAGGATCAAGCCTATTGACAGTGTGCTGATATCGACACGCATGTCCTAAAACTCCGCCTTCACGCCACCGATAAAGAAGAACCGGAACTGGTAGGCGGTCGTCCGCGACCCATCGTCGCCGTATATGT